>JBGPMV010000049.1:0-10008 GCA_041487155.1 Rhabdochlamydiaceae bacterium | reverse complement strand
TTTGGCTCTGCAGGCAGCTAAGATCGTATTTTCTGTTGCACCGACGGATGGATAGGGAAGTTCAATCAACGTGCCTTTCAGACCGTGATGGGCTCTTGCAAGATAAGCGCCTTCTTTTTTCATATCGCGAAATTCAATGGTCGCGCCGAGTTTTTCAAAAGCGGCGATATGGAAATCAACCGGACGGGGTCCGATTTTGCACCCGCCGGCAGTCGGAACGATGATATCTTCATCTGTGCGTCCCAAAAGCGCGCCGATCATCAAGATAGGAATGCGGTTCGATCCGGAAAAACGTTGTGGAATATACGTGGTTTTAAGATGTTTGGTGACGATTTCAATGACGCCTTCTTTCTGGTCCCAATGTACAACGCTTCCGATTTCACGGCAGAGATCGACGGTGATTTCGACATCTAAAATGTTCGGAACGTTGAAAAAGACGCACCGTTTATCCGAGAGAAGCGAAGCGACTAAAAGTTTGGTCACAGCGTTTTTTGCGCCGGCAGCTTTGACGTGCCCTTCAAGGGGTTTTCCGCCTTTAATTTTTAGAATATCCATGTTCCATTCTCATAACTTGATGATTATTATTATGCAAGAACGTCTGCGTAGAGATTGCGCATAAACCTTTTCACTTCTCCATCCGGTTTTATAATTCCTTCCGGCAGGAGCGCGCGGCGTTCTTTTATGGCTTCATAGCTTACTTGAATTGTTTGATTTGAGAAAAGACGTTTTCTAATTTCAAGCGCAACCCAGCCCATTGTTTTGCGCGCATTAATCTCGACAATGGGATGTAAAAGATCAGATCCCCAGATCATCGCATCGATCCCAACGTTTCCAAAAAAGCCCAGCGCTGCCATTTTTTTCAAAGCAGGCATGGCAGCCTCTTTATGCTCCAGTAATCTATCAAAATAGGCGCCGAAGATTTTTTTCTCATCCCCGACAACAGTTCCGCTGTATCTCCCTTTTGCATCGTTTTGTAAAAGAGTGGAGCCGACATACACGATCTGATCTTTCTCTAGCATCCATTGCGTGCTAAAGTCCAGTTTTCGCGCAGCCCACGGCTCTGCAATGAGAGGACGCCCTTCCTGAAATTCTCTCTCTGCAAACGCTTGGATTTTTTCCTGTGCTGCAGGCAGGAGCAAATGTCCCTGCCCTGACAGTCCAAAACAGGTTTTCAAAACTTTAGGACCCTCCAATTTTTGGATCCACTTCATCAGCTCCTCCCATGAAAAGATAAGCTCTGCACCGGGAAGAGGTTTTGTTTGCTCAAACGAAAACGCTTTGGAGTTCACTAATTTCACAACATCCCAAGGCGGCATGTGATAAATCAGACCCCGTTTTTTTGCCCACTTAGCAATGCTCTCTGAAGGACCCCAAGACTCGATTTGATCAAAGGGGAGATGGGCGTCAGATAGCAGATGGCAGGAAGATCCATCGCTGGGGAGATCCGTGACGCCGACACCTTCATCCTTTTCGCGGTAGAGTAGCGGAAGGAATTGAAGTTGATGGACGATCGGATTGCGCCGGAGCCCCGCTTCAAGGGAAAGCGGCTCGTGGCTGCTGAGCTCAAACTCCAAATCTGTATTTGCAATGTGAAGAAAACGTGTTTTCATGTAGAATCTTTTTGCATGATTAGAACAGGAATTGGACAAGATAGCCACCGCTTTTTGACAGATGACATAGCAAAGTCATGCATGCTCGGAGGGCTCACTTTTGAAGATGTTCCCGGGCTTGCCTCTGATTCGGATGGAGATGTCGTGCTTCATGCGATCTGCAACGCTATTACCTCTCTTTCGGGCGTCCAGATTTTAGGAGCCCTCGCTCTAGATCTTCATGAAAAAGTGGGCATTACAGACAGCACCGTTTATCTTAAAAATGCTTTGGATACGATGCACCGCTTTTGGATTGAACACATTGCGCTGTCTATCAAAGCAAAAAAACCTCGCGTCCAAAACCGTCTTGAAGAGATGCGAGAAAAAATCGCCTCTCTTCTTCAAATCAACCCGGATCAAGTCGGCATTACAGCAACCACAGGATCGGGCCTGTCAGAAGTCGGCCTAGGCGAAGGCGTTGAGTGTTTGTGCATCATCACTGCACGAGTGAAGGATTAACTGAGGTCAAATGAGAAAAACAATATTTCTGTCGATGATGATGCTCAATGGACTGCTCAGCGCAGGCCATCATAAAATCCAGATGATGTTGACGGTTCCGCGTACTGTGAGTACGGCATTCGAGAGGTCGATGATGGCACGAGGAGATCATAAGATCTTTCACGAGCCTTTTGATACTTCTTATTTCTACCACCAGGGACATCACGAGGTGCTGAGGCAGCAACCTTCACAAGAACTAATCGAAGCGAAAAATTACGCAGAGGTCAAAGCGCTCATCTATCATCATGCAGAGAAAAGCCCCGTCTATTTCAAAGATATGATTTGGTGCATTGAAAATGAGGTCCTTAATGATGAGGATCTTTTAGCCGACCCTGATGTCATCATTACAATTCTGATTCGCGATCCTGCCAGTGCAATCGAATCGTTCTATGAAGAACTCACGGCGGCCGGCATTCTAGATGAACCCAATGTCTTCCGTTACGATGCGCTGGTTAAATTTGCTGAAAAACACCATCAAGTGCGAGGGCAGTGGCCTATCATTATAGAGGCAGAGGACCTCTGTAGCGACCCTGAAGTTACTATGCAGGCCTTTTGCAGACA
This sequence comes from Rhabdochlamydiaceae bacterium, assembly GCA_041487155.1. Classification (GTDB taxonomy): domain Bacteria; phylum Chlamydiota; class Chlamydiia; order Chlamydiales; family Rhabdochlamydiaceae; genus PALSA-1444. The sequence continues at coordinate 7,300 of JBGPMV010000049.1, read as the reverse complement.
GGCAGGCATCAGACATGTGCCTGAGGCACTCTCCTGGGAAGAAGGTATGCCTGAAGAGTGGAAACCTCTATCCAACTGGCATAAGGATGCTGCCGACAGCAGAAACTTTCATATTCTGAAGCGCGACAAAGAAAAGCCGAGTTTTTCTAAGATTCCAGCCTCCTATGTTCCCAGGTTGCAAACAATCTGTCAGCAGCAAATGCCTTTTTATGAAGCATTGAGAAAAATGAAACAGTTCAAATCTTAATAGACGTCTGCTAGATACCGTTTTTCACGGCGGAGTTTTTTAAGATACGCTTTGGCATCATCCAAAGATAAACGCCCCTGCGACATGCAAATCTCTAAGATGGCGGATTCGACTTCTTTTGCCATCGGATCGGCATCGCCGCACACGTAAAAATGGGCGCCCTCTTCCAGCCAAGACCACACCTGCGCGCCTTTTTCTAAAAGCCTATGCTGGACGTAGAGCTTATCTTTTTGATCTCTAGAAAAAGCTAAATCGAGCTCTAGCTTGTTCTCTTTTGTGAGCGATCTCCAGTATTCTTCATACAAGAAATCGGTCTTTTGGTTTCTTTCGCCGAAGAAGAGCCAGTTTTTCCCCGGAGCATCATGATGCACTCGTTCTTGCAAGAAAGCCCTAAAAGGAGCCACGCCCGTGCCCGGACCTACCATGATGATCGGTGTTTCATGGCTTGCAGGAAGCGTGAAATGAGGCGTTGCCTGAACATAAGCGGGGATCGTAGTCTCTAGAGCTTTTGCCGTCCTACATAAAAAATGGCTGGCAACGCCGTAGCGCAGTTCATTTCCATGTTGAAACGATGTCAGCGTGACTAAGAGGTGGACTTCATCCGGGTGGAGCTTTTGCGATGAAGCTACCGAATAAAAACGGGGAAGCAGTGGGGAAAGCTCTTTAAGCAACATTGCAAGATCAAAGGGGAGATGGCCAAATTGCAAAGCCAGATCCAACACATCCATCGATGCCAGCATGTCAGGATCAGGATTCGGAACAAATTGTTTTAAGAGCGGTGTTGTCACACGCGCTAAATTCGGTTGCGTCTCCAGATACTCTTTCAGAGTAAAAGAGCGGCCTGTCCGCGGATGAGAAATCACAGTTTCCGGATCTAATTTAAACGCTTGTAAGATCCGCTGAACAATGGAGGGATCGTTCGGAGCATAAACCCCGAAAGAATCGCCCACTTTGTAGGTGAGTCCTGAACCTGCAAGATCTAAAGTGACATGGTACGTCTCTTTTGTAGATCCGCTTTTTGTCAGCAGGTAGCGGTCTTTAATCTTTGCGGGAAAAGGATGGGTCCTATGGAATGTCATAGAGTTTGGCAGTTGCGGCTCTCCCAGGCATCTGAGAGCAGATCCATTTTTTTATTCGAGATGCCGCCTAAAAACTCAATAGAGCCTAAGAATCTAGCCCTGCAGCGATCTTTTCCTAAAAGCTCAAATGAATCATACAGAGGAGGCCCTTGTAGTTTTCCCATGAGTGATGCGTAGAGAAGTGGGATGATCACCTTCTTGTGATTAACCCCAAATGCTTCTGCGACATCTTTAGAAGCTTTTTCAATCCCTGCGCGCGCCCAATTTTCTTGCTCGTCTAAACTCCAGATGATTGCTTGCACAATAAACGCTGCTTTCTCAGGAGCGATCCCCGTCGGAGCAAATAAAGGCAGCGCGTAAGGCAGGTGGTTGACAAAGAGAAAAGAGGTCAGCTCAATGAACTCCGCAAATGTTTTAATGCGCGTATGGCAGAGCGGCATCAGCTTTTTCATAAACTCATCGTTAAAGCCCCACTCCCGGATCTTCGTCCAAAGCTGTTCCACAGGAACTGTTTTAATGAGGTATTGTTGATTGAGCCAGTCGAGTTTTTGAATATCAAAAAATGCGCCCGACACGCCGATCCGTTTAGGATCAAAAGCTTCGATGATCTGATCCAACCCATAAATCTCCTGGTCATTCAGCATGCTATAACCCATGAGCGTCATAAAGTTCACAAACGCCTCCGGAAGATAGCCGCTGTCGCGGTAAAAGAAAATAGAAGTGGGGTTTCTTCGTTTAGAGAGTTTTCTTCCATCTTTGCCAAGAAGAAGCGGCATGTGCAAGAATATAGGGGGCGTCCATCCGAAGCTTTCATACAAAAGAATGTGTTTAGGAGTTGAGCTGATCCATTCATCTCCGCGGATCACATGAGAGATCTCCATCAGATGATCATCGACAACGTTTGCCAAATGGTACGTCGGAAATCCATCCGATTTTAAAAGCACTTGATCGTCAATGTCCGACCACGGATACGTAATCCGGCCTTTAATGCCGTCTTCAAAAATGCATTCCCCTGTCAGCGGAACTTTAAGGCGGATGACAAAAGGCTCTCCCGCTTTTTCTCTTTGAGCCACCTCTTCAGGGCTTAAATTACGATATCTGCGATCGTAGCCGACACGGTGTCCCAGTTTCGAGGCCATCTCTCGCATTTCTGCCAGCTCTTCGGGAGTCGCGAAACATTTGTATGCTTTACCAGCATCCAAAAGCTCTTGGCAGTATTTTTGATAAATTGCCGTACGCTCCGATTGACGGTAAGGACCAAAAGGGCCTCCTACATCAGGACCCTCATCCCACTGAATGCCGGCCCACTGCAAGGCTTTAAAGATATTTGTTTCATACTCTGGACGAGACCTGCTCTGATCGGTATCCTCGATCCGAAGGATAAACTTTCCTTTAAAATGCTTAGCAAAAATTAAGTTGAAAAGAGCCATATAAGCGGTCCCAACATGGGGATCGCCTGTGGGTGAAGGAGCTATGCGTACGCGTACAGTCATGAAAATTCCTAGTTTAATGGACCTCTATTTTCCCCTAACAAGGGATAGAATTCAAGAGCGCCGATTTTCTGACAACGGAATAAAAGCGGTACTAGAGAGGGAACTGTGTACATAGCCGGCCCGCGCTAAACTGAGATACAAAAGCAGCCCAAATATCTAATTTTAAGATGTTTAATGTTCGCCGCTCTTATCAAACTCGCTCCCGAGCCACTTTTAACACATAACCATCTAGAAGCCAGTTGTTTACATTTTCATGACTGTTTGGCAAGAAACTCAGGCAGAATTTCGCCAACCCCGAAACCTCTAAGTAGCTTATTATCAAACACTAAATTATTTATTATAAATTAAATATACAGCATAATTAGATTAATTGATATAATGTTACTAATGTTTGTAAAAAGGAGATAATATGATAATAATTAACAGTTTTCTTAAATTCTTTAATGGTAATGAAAAAACTCAGCGCCCGCCAAGCGTGGAAGAAGATAGCGATGTTCGGTATACGTTGAATCAAAAATTCATCAATGAAATTTGCCCAGATAATGAAGCCATGGTCTATGGTTTTCAACATTGTCATTACGAAGAAGTTTTCGATGCCTTTAGAGCTCGTAATATTAAAGTCTACGATAGTACTATAGGGAATGATGTCCTTCCGGAATGCAAGAGTGAAAGTCAACGCGCTGATGGACGCAAAATCTACCAAATCAATGCGGGTCTTCAAGAGAACAATTTAACAGAGCAGAGAGAGCTCATTCGTATATGTAAGGCTGCTCTTGTCAATATAGTGCTTGAAAATTATCAATCTCAGAAAATGAAAAAGCCTATTGTCCCGATTATTTTTTGCACTGATACTACCAATAATTCATTCCCCCTTTCTATTGAAAGTGTAACATCTAGAACTAGAACCATTGTAGAAGTGAATGGTAACAAACCTGAAGAGGAAAAAATAATTACTCATACTGAATTGAGAAGAGCTTATAAATTATGCAATGATCCGACTATTAATCCTGAAATTCGAAAAATCGCAAAACAGTCTTTTAAATTTATTGAAGTAGAACAAACAGAGATAGAAGAAAAGACACTCATAAATCTCAATCTTAAACCAATCCCAGCTCCTTGGGAGGCAAAAGATTGGTCTGCTCAGTGGGCTATACGAATGAGTTCAAAACAGCATACCCAGCAACAAAAAACACATAGTTGGAAAACGGAGGTTAATGATTTTGTGTTTAGACAAAATTCCTCGACCCCTATCCGTTCCAAACTCTAATTTACGAACGCAGGCTTTGCAGAAACACCAAGTCCTTCATAATATTCAAAGCTTCTTGGAGCTGGATATCGTTCGAGCCGATAGACGGCGCGCTGGACGAGTTTTTATTTGAAATGATTTGGATCATGTTTTGATGATCATTATCGTTTTCAAGCCGCAGAGATGAGTTGACGCTCAGCTGCGGAAGAAACGGTTTGTACGTCGCAACCACCGGCTGCAAGTACGGCTTATAAAGCTTGGCCACTTGATATCTGTGGAGTAAAGGAATATCGGAAAGATCGTCTTCAAATGAGGGAGCAATTTCATCGGGCTCCAAAGGATACTTCGCAAACCTCTCACCAATCTCCATCTCAGAAAAATGGCCCGGCACTGCAATGTCTGCTTTAACGCCCACCTTCTGCGGAGTCTTTCCTGATACCGTATAATATCTTCCGCGGGTTACTTTGTATTCACCCTTCGTGTTGACTTTTCCAAAGTTGACCGCTTCGAGCGTAAACGTTTGAAATGTCCCCTTCCCAAACGTCTCCGCATCGCCCACGATTACAGCACGTCCATACTCTTGCAGTGTTTGTGCAACGATTTCGGATGCCGAAGCGCTGAATTTATTCGTCAAAATAACGAGGGGACCATCCCACGCCACTTGGGATTCCAAGTTTCGAAGGCGCTGCACATATCCCGTATTATCCTTAATCGAAACCACAACGCCTTTGCTCATGAACAATCCCGCTACAGACACCGCTTGAGGCAGGAGCCCTCCCGTGTTATTGCGTAAATCTAAGATAATCCCTTGAAGCTTATGCTCGCTTTTTAGCTTCTCAATTTCATCTAAAAGATCGGTTCCCGAAGAGTACTGTCCATCTTGATAAAACGAGTGTAGCCCTAAAATCCCAATAACCCCGCTTCCAAAAGGCTCATAACTTGCATCAAAACGGCTCTCTTTTAAGACGATTTCCCCCCGGACGATTTTTACATCGAACTTTTCCTCTTGAGCACTCTCTTTTTGCCTTAAAAAGGTGATCGTCACAGACGTCCCTTCAGGGCCCCGTATCAAATCGACCGCATCGGAAATATCAAGGCCGATCACAGGTTCCTGATTCACAGCGATAATCCGGTCCCCGATTTCAACCTCAGGATGCTGGCTCAAAGGGCTATTATCCAATACCCGCATGATGGTAAGGCCGTTTAAATCATCCCTCAGCTGGGCCCCAATGCCAAAGAGCCTTTGCTGCACCTGCATCATGAGCTGATTGGCCTCAGAAGGGGTAAAATACGAGGTTTGAGAGTCAAGCGCAGAGGAAGCCGCCTTTAGAACATACGTATAGAGGGAGTGATCTCCTTTAGATAGAAGCCCCTCTTCCCGGGAAAGCCTCCGTTTCTCCAGCCGCTTCTTAAACTGCCCTTGCTCCTCTAGAGAAAGGATCCTGCGGGCGGTCTTCATTTGAAGCCCCTGGATCCTTCTAAGCCTCGTTTCCAGCTCCTCTTCCGTCTTCACCCAGGTCATGTCTTTAAACTCTTCAGAATCAACACCTTCTATAGGCTCTTCTAATGCCAGCTTTGCTTCAAGAACTCTTCTCCTCTCAATCGCCTTTAACATCACGGCATACATCTCATTAAACGCCGAAAAGTCCTCTTTTTGGACTTGGGACAGGATCAACTCCAACTTTTCCGGTGCTGCATGGGTCCATGGAACCACCTCAGGCTCAATTAGATAGCAAAAATTTGAATCGAGCTCTTCAAAGAAATTACTTAAAGTTCGTGCTATAAGTTCCTGGTTTAAAGTATGATGGGTGGCATGAGCCCGTAAAATCTCATCAATCTTAACACGGGTGTCATGAGGAGTTAATTCAGGGTGTTTTGCGTGCACGAGAAGGGGCACAAAAAGGAAGAAAAGGGTCTTAAACCAGCGGATTTTCATAAAAAATGGTCTCCTAATCTTTGAGTGTAGGTTATACTAATCCAGAGGTTTATGACGATTAAAATAATTTTTTAACACTAAATCCCTCATTTTCTTGCATCTACATCTTGATTTCAATTCGTTTTTATGACATAATTAATAATCTATTAGAGCATAATAACTTTTAATAAATAAAAGCGCGAATAGAAAGAGAACACGTTGAAAACAAGGAATTTGGGTCCACGCAAGTGGCTCATACAAAGTTATATGTTAGGAGGAAATTAATATGCATAACGACGCACAAAACCAGATGCCGCAGACAGAAGAAGTCAATGGCAGAAAAGTCGTATCTATCACTGAAGCCGCTCGTATCAACAACGTAACGCGTCAAGCGATCTACGTTGCGATTAAGCAACGCAAGTTGAAAGCTCACAAAGATTCAACACGTTGGACGATCGACCTCAATGATTTAGAAGAATATCGCAAACACAAATATTCACGCACGAAGTCAATGTTTGACGGAGAGCTGTTATTTGATAATACGAAAGGCTACTACTCAGTAAATCAGGTTGCTGAATTACTAGGCGTACCCGCACAAAAGATCTACTATGCGACACGAGTCGGCTTATTGAAAGCCATTCGAAAAGGAGCAGCTTGGGTCATTCACGCAAACGACGTGAAAGGCTATCAGGAGAACTACCTGACCAAGAAAACCCCTCAGTCACAAGTTGGTTAATACCATCCCGTAGGCCCCCATTATAGGGGTGCTTTGAGGGGCAATGCCAAAAAACTAGGATTTGGCATTGCCTCTTTTTTTTTGTCTTTTTCCTACGATATAGAAGAAACTCTTCCCAAGAAACAACTACAAAGCGCTTAAGTACTTGTATGCCGCGTCCATAATGGAGAATAGCTCTGACGCCTGTGCTTGCCAAATTTCTGGAACTTTATCCGTATGCATGAAAATAACATTTTTTTTGTAAGCTTTTATGCAGACTTCCTTAGCGGCGCCCCTTGGGACTCCTAAGACATCATAGGCGTTATTTGCCTTGAGAATGCGCTCCTTATTTGTGATAAAGCCTTTACTAGGCCCGCCCTCTGGTAGTCCAGCCTTTTTAATGTTGGTTAATAAACCATTAAAATTGGCTTTGTTGCATAATTCCTGCAATGAGCGCAGCCTCTTAATCGCGGCCTAATTTAACCTGCCACTTTATAGCTTTTAGGCCTCCCAAGCTCTGTCATCCGATTCAGTGCATCTATTTTGATTAGCATCTCTGTTGTTTGAGTTTTCTCAGTTCGAGTGCTAAGTCGATCTCCCAATAC
>JBGPMV010000048.1:0-10011 GCA_041487155.1 Rhabdochlamydiaceae bacterium | reverse complement strand
TTTAAGCGTTCCAAGAAGCGTGCATCCCCATCTGGGAGAAGATCCTTCGCTGACGCTTCTTAATATGGAGCAGGTCGGCGAGCTTTTTACACAAGCCCATACGGTCCGTCATGGGGAAGTTGAGCAGATCACGACCTTTCTTGAAGCTTCTGTCCGCGCTTACACGGAGCGGTTTCTCCGAAAGACCGTGTTAATTTCTCCGCAAAGTTATAAACATTGAAATCGCTCCTGCAATAAGGGTAGCTGTGAACAAGCGGGGATGATCTATCCTAAATCTCTGAAAATCGGTCGGAGGAGTCGGAGTGAATTTAGGGGGGAGATGAGGATGTTTCTTAATGACTTCCGACACAATAGAAGCCAGTTCTTGCAGTGTCAGGAGAGGTGTTTCAGGGTGAGCGCAGCTTGCATGAAACAATAGGTTTTTGTCCGAATCGTATCGTAGAGCAATCAATGGGAGATCATCGAAACACCCTGCGGAGCAACAATCATTCTTATGTTCTGAGCCCTGAAGAACACCCTGGATGATTTCAGGATCTTCGTTAAGCGCATCGAAAAGAACGCTCTGGTAGACGCTGAACTCTTTTCCGGCTTGGTGTTTATAAATCGCTCTATGGCAAAGGGGGCATGGCTTTTCGGCATTTGTTACCCATTCACTTAAACAGCTTTGATGAAAGATATGATAGCACGGGGCAAAAACCAGAGGGCGTTCATTGCCGATGATACTTATATCTTCTTTGACGAAAGGATACCAACATTTTCCACAGTGAGTTAAGGCTGCCATAATTAAAACTCCGCGTGGCCGGGATAACGTGGAAAAGGGATCACATCCCGGATATTTTCCATGCCGGTCACAAATTGTACAAGCCGCTCAAAACCGGCGCCGAACCCTGCATGAGGAACCGAGCCGAAGCGGCGCAGCTGCAGGTACCAGTCGTACTCTTCGACTTTGAGGCCTTGAGAAATGATTTTTTCTTTGAGAAGATCATATTGATCTTCCCTTTGGCTTCCGCCAATGATTTCGCCGATTTTAGGAACGAGTACATCCATGGCGGCGACAGTTTTTTGATCGGGGTTTAGCTTCATGTAAAATGCTTTAATCTGAGCCGGATAATCGGTCAGGATGACAGGTTTTTTACAGTACTCCTCGGCTAAATACCGTTCATGTTCCGATTGAAGATCGGCTCCCCATTGAATGGGGAACTCAAATGTTTTTCCCGATTTTTTCAAGATCTCTACGGCTGCGGTGTAGGTGAGGTGTGCAAAGGGGACAGATGCAACATGCTGCAGCCTTGCGATCACCCCTTTTTCAATAAAGCCATCGAAAAACTCCATGTCGGCTGCGCAATTTTTTAAAACCGCTTGAATGATAAACTTGAGATACGCCTCAGCACAGGCCATGTCGTCTTTGAGATCGGCGAACGCCATTTCAGGCTCGATCATCCAGAATTCAGCCAGGTGGCGCGAGGTGTTGGAATTTTCTGCGCGGAAGGTCGGGCCGAAGGTGTAAATATCAGAAAGAGCGCAGGCGAGCGCTTCTCCTTCTAGCTGGCCCGAGACGGTCAAGTACGTCGGACGCTGGAAAAAGTCTTTTGAGTAGTCGACGGCTCCATCTTTGAGTTTAGGGATTTGAGCCAAGGGAAGAGGCGTGACATTGAACTGCTGGCCGCCGCCTTCTGCATCAGAACTTGAGATAATCGGCGTCTGAACATAGAGAAAACCTTGGCTCTGAAAAAACTGATGCGTTGCAAACGCTAGCTGATTGCGGACTCTCAGAACGGCCCCTTGCGTGTTCGTGCGGGGCCTTAAGTGGGCGATTGTTCTTAAAAACTCAAACGAGTGCCGTTTTTTCTGAAGGGGATACTCTTCCGCAGGGCAGTGTCCTAAAATCTCGACATGAGAAGCTTTCATCTCCAGCTTCTGTTTTCCGCCGGGGCTTTCAACAACGACTCCTTCCATTTTGACAGAGGCGCCGGTTGTGAGGCCATTGATCAAAACGTCATAATCTTTCATCGAGCTGTCTACAACCACTTGAAATCCTGCCAGAGTCGATCCGTCATTGATTTCTACAAAGGCAAAGTTTTTCTGATCGCGCATGGTGCGCACCCATCCGCACAGGGTGATGGTTTTTCCTATTAAATCAGAGTCGATCGCTTGAATTTTAATTCTTTTCATCTGCAAATTCTCGTAGTCGTTTAATTTCTTTCTTCCAGGTTTCAGGACCTTCGGGCGTTTCAAGATATTTAGGAAGTTCGTAGAGATCAGGGTGCTGCATCATCGCTTTAAATCCTTTGATCCCAATGAACCCTTGGCCCAAACAAGCATGGCGGTCGACGCGCGATCCCAAAGGCTTCAGGGAGTCGTTCACGTGGAGTGCAAAGAGATGTTTCAGACCGATATGCTTATCAAACTCTTTAAGTGTTGCATCCCAGCTTTTTTTATCAGAGACGTCATAACCTGCTGCAAAAAGATGGCACGTATCAACGCAGATCCCGATTTTAATTTTACGATGGAGTTTTTCAATGAGATAGCCCAGCTCTTCAAATCTACTTCCTACACTCGATCCTTGCCCTGCTGTCGACTCAATCAAAAGACGGGTTGGTCCTTTGTTAATCAGCGCTTCAAAACCTAAAAGGCTTTCAACAATGGTGTCTAGGCACTGCTCAACGGTGGAATCAAGAGCGGCTCCCGGATGGAAGTTTAGAAAAGAGAGTTCTAACGCATGGCACCTTTCGATTTCTTCTATAAAAGCGGCCCGGCTTTTATGAAGTCCATCTGCCTTGGGCGATCCTAAATTAATCAAGTAGCTGTCATGGCTCATCATTTTTTTGATGCCGGTTTCTTCACGAGTTTTTTTCCACAGCTCAATCTCTTTTTCGGAGATTTTTTTTCCGTGCCATGTTTTTTGATTGGCTGTGAAAAATTGGATCGTAGTCGCACCGATGGCAGATCCCTCTAAAAGAGCGTTATGAGCTCCTCCTTGAGCTGAGGTATGGGCTCCGATGAGTAGTTTGTCGGATGGTGTTTTTTTCACAGATGCCTCTTTAAAATAAATCAATAATAGACGATAGTCTAGTTCTTCACAATATGTCAGAGATCGATGTTCAAAAACCCGCAGCCGATGCTCCAAAAACGGTCGTCCGATCGGCAATCCAATTTTTCTTTGGCACCATTTTAAGCCGTTTTTCAGGATTTTTCCGCGAGGTGGCTTTAGGCGCTTGGTTTGGAGCCTCGCCCGTGCTTGCCGCTTTTTTTGTAGCCTATCGATTTTCTCAACTCTTAAGAAGGCTCTTTGGAGAAAGCTCTCTTCTTTCAAGCTTCAGCCCCCACTATGAGCAGCTCAGAGCCCACTCTCCAGAAAAAGCAGGACAATTTTTTCGAGATTTATTTGCATCTATGCTAGGACTCTTAGGGAGCCTGATCATCGTCTTAGAAACCATTTTATTTGCCTGGTGGAAGTGGGGCAGCGCCTCTGCAAACACCCAAGAAATATTATTTTTAACCATGGTGATGCTGCCGGGCGTCTTATTTGTCTGCCTCTATGCGCTTTTTAGTGCTCTACTGCAAACAGACCGAAAATATTTTCTTCCCAGCGTAGCTCCCATCTTTTTTAACATTATTTTCTTAGCCGTCTTATGGAGCGTCAAAGATTGGGTCCCCAAAGCTGCCACCATTGCGCTTGCCATCGGAGTCACCTTAGCCTATTTCGTTCAATGGCTCAGCCTGCTGTTTTCAACAGGATCTGTACTCAGGCAGATACAGTGGAGCCAGGTAAGGATCTGGACCCCCGAGCTCCAGAAAATGGTGGCGGCCATGAGCCTGACCATCATTGGCATCGGCGCCGTTCAGATCAATAGCTTCATCGATACGCTCTTTGCAAGATCGGCAGATCTCTCCGGCCCTGCCTATCTCTATTATGCGATCCGCCTCTACCAACTTCCGCTGGCGCTTTTTGGCATTGCCCTCTCCTCCGCTCTTCTTCCTCCTCTTGCCAGAGCACTGCAAGCCGGCGACAAACCGCAGTTTTTATCTCTTATCCACTTTTCGCTCAAGAAAAGTTTATGCCTCATGATTCCCATGACCGTCCTCTTGCTTGTCTTTGGAGATGCCATTGTCAATGCAGTCTACGGTAGAGGAGCGTTTGACTCCGCTGCCACTTTAGAAACCACCCGCTGCCTATGGGGTTACACCCTCGGCCTTGTCCCTGCAGTCCTCGTCCTTCTTTTAGCTCCTGCCTTTTACGCGCAGAAAGATTTTAAAACACCCCTAAAAGCCTCTCTCCTTTCTGTTGTCCTTAACTTGCTCCTCAATATTCTTTTCATTTATGGGTTTAGCTGGGGGCCGGCTTCTGTTGCAGCCTCAACCAGCATTGCCGCTTTTCTAAACGCCGGTTATCTTTTCTATCGCCTCAAAAAGCAAGAGGGGGCTCTTTTAGATCTTCCTGTAAAGATCGCGCTTGCTTCCTTACTCTCGGGCATCGTTACGCTTTCAGTCGGTTATTTTCTTCTAGGCGGAACTGCCGCCACGATTCTTTTTGGAGAGATCCAGTTTTCCCGAGACCTCATTACCCAAGTTCTACACCTTGTGATCTACGGCGGCGTCTTTGTCCTCTTCTTTTTCTCGTACGCCTGGATGTTTAAAATCGACGAGGTTTTTCAGCTCTTGGGACTTAAGCTCAAGCTTGAAAAACAATAATTTTAAATTGTTTTTTTGCAGATAGTCCCTATAATAGAGCCCAAATAAAAGGTTGTTTATGGCGGTAGGTTTTTTCAAGAATCCACTGGTTGTATCGCTGGTACTCGGGAATATAACAATAGCAGGAGTTGCGTATGCAGCTGCCCCTCGATTAGGGATACACCGAACTACAGCCGTTGCAGCGGCCATTTTTCGAAATACGATTGGCTTTTTTGTATGGCGTCTCATCGCGAACACTTTGAACAAAAGAAAAGAAGAATGGCCGCAAGAAAAGGTGTGGATCGAGAAGATGCAGCCTTTAGCTAATATTACTACATTCTTTATAACTGTTATGACTACTTCAAAGGTTGTTCAGCTTATCGCAGCAAAACAAGGTGTTCAACATTCGTTCATTGAGATAGTAGGTATTTCAACTTTATGCATCCAACCAGCTATGTTAGTGGCTGAATTTGTAAAGCTTCATCTGTAAGGTCATTAATTTAAATCGCTACTCATTTTTTTAGATTTGCGCTATACCTCTGAAAACAGAGGTGTAGCATGCAAGACCGTTTCAAGACTCTCAAAAAACTTGCCGATGGCAGCTATTATTATTCTCTTCCTGCTTTAGAGCAGCAGGGGAATGAAAAGATTCGCCGCCTGCCGGTTTCCATCCGAATCATGTTAGAAGCGCTGCTCAGAGAGTGCGACGGGGTCCGTGTGAAGGAAGAGGATGTAAATGAGCTTGCGCATTGGAATGCAAAAAAACCATCGGACCGGGATGTTCCATTTGTTGTTGCACGGGTGATATTGCAAGATTTTACGGGAGTGCCTCTTCTTGTTGATTTGGCAGCGATGCGGGATGCGGTTGCTGCAAAAGGGTTTAAGGCAGAGAGCATCGAGCCGCAGGTGCCGGTGGATCTCGTGATCGACCACTCCGTTCAGGTCGATCACTCAGGGTCGTCCGATGCGTTTCTATTCAATTTGAAAATCGAGTTTGAGAGGAACCGCGAGCGGTATGAGTTTTTAAAATGGGGCCAAGAGGCTTTTGAAACATTTAAAGTCGTTCCTCCTGGGATCGGCATTGTCCATCAAGTCAACTTAGAAAATATTGCAACCTGTGTTGTCCAAGACAAAATGGTTGTCTATCCTGATACGCTGGTGGGAACCGATTCGCACACGACGATGATCAATGGACTCGGCGTTGTCGGCTGGGGTGTGGGCGGTATTGAAGCCGAAGCGGCGATGCTGGGCCAGCCGGTGAGCTTGCAGACGCCGGAGGTGATCGGCGTTCATCTGTTTGGAAAGCTGCAAGAAGGAGTGACGGCTACCGATCTAACCCTTCGGATCACCGAACTTCTTAGAAAAGAAAACGTCGTTGGTAAATTCGTTGAGTTTTTTGGAGAGGGAACCGCGACGCTAACAGTGGCCGATCGGGCAACGATTGGAAATATGTCGCCTGAGTACGGCGCAACGATGGGGTATTTTCCTTGCGATGAAAAAACACTCGACTATCTTCGCATGACAGGAAGAAGTGAAAAACTAGTTCAGCTTGTAAAAGAGTATCTCACAGCGCAGCATCTTTTTGGCATCCCCGGAAAAGGAGATATCGATTACTCGCATGTGGTGGAGCTTGATTTAGCAACCGTTAAACCTTGTGTAGCAGGTCCTAAACGTCCTCAAGACCGCATTGATCTTCCCCAGCTAAAAAGCACTTTTTCAAAGCTCATGACTGCCTCTGTTTCACAGGGAGGATATGAAAAAACAACTCAAGAGCAATCGAGACGTGTCTTCATTCGGGGGGCTTCTACTTTTTCTCCCGAGCTTCCGCATGAATCGGGTGGGAAAGAGACGACCTCGAATAACGGACCTCTCACATGGAGTGAAGATGAGATGGTGACTAACCGTCCGTTTACGGAGGCAACCAGCGATCCGAGCTATATCCATGATGCGGAGATTGTGCTGGGGCATGGATCTATCGTGATTGCAGCGATCACAAGCTGCACCAATACCAGCAATCCTAGCGTGATGGTAGGAGCCGGTCTTCTGGCGAAAAAAGCGATTGAAAAAGGACTCAAAATCAACCCTCTTGTGAAGACAAGTTTAGCGCCGGGATCCCGCGTGGTGACCGATTATCTTGATAAAAGCGGTCTACAAAAATATCTTGATCAACTGGGCTTTCAGCTCGTGGCTTACGGCTGCACAACGTGCATTGGGAACAGCGGTCCCTTAGAAGAGAGGATTGAAAAAGCGATTCAAGAGTATGATCTTGTCGCTGCCAGTGTTCTGAGCGGCAACAGAAACTTCGAAGCTAGAATCCATGGAGCTGTCAAAGCCAACTTTTTGATGTCGCCTCCCTTAGTAGTCGCTTTTGCGATTGCCGGGCGCGTCGATATCGATCTTGCAAAAGAGCCATTAGGGGTTGGAACCGATGGAAAGCCCATCTTTCTGAAAGACATTTGGCCCACTTCTGAGGAGATCCAGCGGGAAATCCACAAATGTTTGCAGCCGCAGATGTTTAAAGACCGGTATGCCCATATTCTTCAGGACAACCCTGTGTGGCAAAAAATCGAAACGACAAAATCGGCCCAGTACAACTGGAGCGATCAAAGCACCTATATCCAGCAGCCTCCATACTTTGAGGCATTTGCGCTGGAGCTTCCAAAGCGTCCTGTCTTAAAAGAGATGCGGACGCTCGCGCTCTTTGGCGATTCGGTTACAACGGACCATATTTCACCTGCAGGGGCTTTTTCTGCCTCGACGCCTGCCGGAAAATATCTTCTCTCCCTGGGCGTTAAAGAAGATGATTTTAACAGTTATGGAAGCCGCAGAGGCAATCACAACGTGATGATGCGCGGCACCTTTGCCAACGTCCGCCTCAAAAACCATTTGGCCGGCGGAAAAGAAGGAGGTTTTACAAAACTTCCCGATGGAACCATCACCTCGATTTTTGAAGCGTCTGAGTTTTACCACCAGAAAGAGACACCTCTCATCATCTTTACAGGCAAAGATTATGGTATGGGAAGCTCAAGGGATTGGGCGGCCAAAGGAACGGCTCTACTCGGAGTGCGCGCAGTTGTTGCACGCAGCTTTGAAAGAATCCATCGCAGCAACCTCATCGGCATGGGTGTTCTTCCCTTAGAGTTTAAAAACGATGCCAGCTGGGAGAGTTTAAAGATCACCGGAGACGAGGTTTTTTCTCTCAAGGGCGTTGAAGGAGACCTCACCCCACATCAAGAGGTTCAGCTCGTCATCCAGCACCAAGGCCAAACCCGAGAAGCGCCTTTATTGCTCCGCCTTGACACGCCTATCGAAGTCGAGTACTACCTCCATGGAGGCATCATGCCCTATGTTTTAAGGCAGATTATCAAGAGTTAAAGTATGCAGAACATGATTTTTTCCTAGGGAATTCAGGCAAATCGCATGGGTTGGTTGCGAAACATTGCTAAAATTCAATACTCGGTACTAAACTATTTAACCATGAGCATTACACCACTTCGTCCAACGCCAGTACCAACTTTTTCGGATGCTTGGAAACCTGCTATGGAGGCGTCTCCTTTCGCATCCGTAAATCCAAATACATTTTTTGTAATTTTTCGAAGCTGTTCTGTCCAAGATCTCGAACGTCTTGCTCTAGTATGCAAGGCTATAAGGTTTTTTTCGGAAGCTCATGACCTCTGGCGGGGTAAATATCTTGAAAGATGGTCCATTTCATCGAAATGGGTAGGGAATCAACCCAATAACTGGAAAACAAAAGTACAGAAGCTTTTTAAATTAATGGTTGAAGAGGAACCCAATCTTAGTTGGAGTGACATGTTTTGGGAGCAGGGACTTGTGAATGCAGCGATATCACAGGCACAAAAAAACCCAGAAATAGCATCTAAAAAGAATGGGCATGCTCACAGGAGCTTGAGAGCTAAAGAGGCTGGAGTAGGTTTGGGTTTTTCTAAAGATCTCATAGTGGCTCCTTCCGAAGAAGAAATAGAACATGAAAAGATCGAACTTGTTTTTTCTGAAATGCTGGATTTAATCACTCGCGGAGAGTATGAAACACTTTTCTATCTTTATTTAGAAAGCAGAGAAGGACTTATCCGATATTCGACTTTGAAAGGATGGTGGATATGTGAGGTATTGGCTCGATTGTACCAAGCAAGAAAAATATTTCGTCCTGTGCCACAAACGCGGCAAATTCATTTGCCAAACGAACCTAAGGAAAGTTCTTCAAATGGTTTTTTCCCATATTTTTTAGGTTTGAATCGTTTTTGGCTAGATCAAGGCAATATGTTACTGACCTTTCCTACTTTAAATTGTTTAAGGAAACTGTGGAATAGAACGGTGGATGTTGAGGGTATTGTAAGAAGAGAAGCCAGAAAAGAAATGATTTATCAAATGGAGCTCGATTTTGATCGACTCTATTTAACTCGATATAAGATGAGGCCAAGTGATCTAGACAAGTTTGCAATCGATCGAATGATTATCTATCTGCAAGCAGGCTTTCTTGATAAAGCAAAGCAGCTGCTCTCGCTGATCGTGTCAGAAACCAAAGAACCCATTCGTTGGAACCAATTGCTAGGGGATGCATATTTGAGATGCAGGGTTCAAGGAAAAGGTTATCCTCGATCTGCATACGCTGCCTTTGAAAAAGCGCTTGAATTGCTCCCCCAGCAAAATCGTAGCGGAAGAGACTATTTTGAGAGAAAGTTGCTGCAAACAACTACTTATATTGTTCTTGAACACGATGATGCACCAACAGATCTAGTCGCTAAAGTCTTAGAAAGATTCTACACGAAATATTCATATCTCCAACAAATCCTTGATCAGTTACCCATCTACGAAGTCATTTGCTCGCTTAAAGTCATTATAAAACATGAAAAAGTAATGCTTTACCCCAGTTTTCTATGCTACTTAAAAAGCGTTCTGCTAAGCCGATTAAAATGCTCCCTATCTGAAAAAATCCAACTTTGTGCTCTTCAGATTCAATTGCGTGTATTGCATGAAGATTTTGAAGGAGCAGCGGTGTGTTGGTTAGATCTATATTACTTAGAAAGAAAGATGCAACAGGAAGCGCCAGGTGAATTGTGTGTTGCCGCAGATTGGTTATACGAGCTTGTTGAGCAAGATAAGGAGATAGCTCAGGAATTGTTCGAATTAGACTCTAAAAATCCCTACACAAGACTTGCTTTGGCTTATCGCTGCTATTTAAATGGTGATCTAGATCAAGCTTTTGAAATAATCAAAAAGATTGCTCATTTAGTTGAGTGGGACGATTTGGAATGGCTGGCTAGATTGGCGCGAACTAATTTTGAAGCTTTCATAGTGTATTCTTATATCTATTCCGATGAA
>JBGPMV010000047.1:0-10062 GCA_041487155.1 Rhabdochlamydiaceae bacterium | reverse complement strand
ATTTCAGGTTTTCCTCCGCCCGAGCCTCCAATAATCGGTGCTGCCTCTTTGAGTAGCGTCGCTGCATTCCATCCTTTTTTCACAAGGTCGGGAGTCAGCCGCACAACCACTTGGCATCGATCTGCTGTTTTAAGAGCAAGAACGATCACGCCCGACTTTAGATGATGGGCGACATCTTCAGAAAGGGGCGTCAGTTCATTGGCTTCAACTGCAACAATTGCGCTTAAAAAGGGAGCAGGAGCTTCATGCGTCGCTGTTTTCACAAGCGCTATCGCAATCTCTTTCAGAACGACTCTGCGAGCAGCTTTCAGCTGCTGCTCTACGGCTTTCAGTTCCGAGGCTTGTAGAGCGATTTGTGTTTCTAACGTTTTAACCTCTTCCCTTGCAAGCTTTTCAGCCGACTCGCCTGTGACCGCTTCGATGCGGCGCACGCCGGCAGCAATGCTGCCTTCTTTCACAATTCTAAAATATCCGATCGTGCCGGTCGATGGAGTATGCGTGCCTCCGCAGAGCTCTTTAGAAGCTTCGATGTCGATCACGCGCACGGTTTTTCCATATTTATCCCCGAAAAACTGTTTGATCTCCGGTTTTTTCTGTGCCTCTTCATAAGAGATTTCATAAGCGCCGACAGAGGTATCCAGCCGAATATGATCATTGACGAGATCTTCGACTTTAAGGATCTCTTCTTTAGAGAGGGCTTTATGATGGCTGAAGTCGAACCTAAATCTGTCAGGGCTGACAAGCGATCCGGCTTGACGCAGGTGCCCGCCCAGCACATGGACAAGCGCCCAGTGAAGAAGATGGGTTGCCGTATGGTTGTTTTGAATTTTTCTCCGTCTTGGGATGTCGACTTGGGCCTGGACTTTTTCGCCTACTTTGAGAGATCCCAGCGTGCATTCCACTTGATGGGTGATAACGCCCGAATAAGGAGAGTGGCAATCTGTCACCTTCAGCTTTGCATGCGTCGAGGTGATTTCGCCCGTATCGCCGACTTGCCCCCCTTTTTCTGCATAGAATGGAGTTTGATCAAGAACAACGACTCCTTTTTGACCGGCAACGATTTCAGAGGCTTTTTGCCCCCCTATAAAAATCGCCTGAACTTTGGCTTCAGAGCTCAGCGTTGTGTATCCCACAAAGTGCGTGCTGCTAAGTTCTTTATAAACGCTCTCTTCGACCACTTGCGATTCTGTCACGTGAGCCGCTTTTGATTTTTCTCTCGCCTCTTCTTCTAGGAGTTGATACGACTCTAGGTTCACAGACAGATGAGAATCTTTTGCGATGAGCAAAATCTCCTCCAGAGGAAGTCCGTAAGTGTCTTTGAGTTTAAAAGCCTCTTCACCGGTGATCTCTTTTGCGGGGCGATGTTCTGCCGTGCTGATGATCGATGACAAAATGTTTCCGCCGCGCTTGAGCGTGCGGAGGAACGACTCTTCCTCGACCCCCAGCACTTCTTCGGTTCTGGACTGAGATGATTTAAGCTCCGGATAATCGTCTCCCATGGTTTCGACAACACGGGGAAGCACACGGCCTAAAAACGGCTCCTGAAATCCTAAAAGCCTTCCGTACCGGACGGCTCTTCTGAGGAGTTTACGAAGAACGTAGCCCCGCTCTACATTGCTCGGCTGAGCACCATCAGCTATTGCAAAGGCAAGCGAGCGGATATGATCTGCAATCACGTTAAACGCCGGCATCAGATCGTTTTCATATTTTTTGCCTGAGACCTGCTCGATTTGTGCAATAATGCTTCTTAAAATATCGGTTGAAAAAAGATTATCGACCCCCATTTTAAGAGAGACGACGCGCTCTAGACCGCTTCCCGTATCAATCGACTGTTTGGGCAGAGGCGTCATTTTGCCGCTGGCGTCCCGATTAAACTGCATGAAGACAAGGTTCCAAAATTCTAAATATCTCTCGCCGTCTGTGTCTTGTAAAATCGAAGCGGCGTTTCCAAATTTCGATCCTCGATCAAAGTAAAGCTCTGAACAAGGCCCGCAGGGGCCCGTATCGCCCATCGCCCAAAAATTATCTTTTTCATCCAACCGAACGATGCGGCGCTCCGGCACGATTTTTTTCCACAGCTCATACGCTTCATCATCCTCTCGAAAGACCGTAACCCATACCTTCTCGGCCTCGAACTTAAAGACTTTTGTTGAGACATCCCAGGCAAATTCGATCGCCTGCTTTTTAAAATAATCTCCAAAAGAAAAGTTGCCGAGCATCTCAAAAAAAGTCAGGTGCCGGCTCGTATGGCCTACATTGTCCAAATCGTTATATTTGCCCCCGACTCGGATGCACTTTTGAGAGGTAGCAGCTCTCGTATAATCTCTCTCGCTTTTGCCTAAAAAAACATCTTTAAATTGGTTCATCCCGGCATTGGTAAACAGCAGAGTCGGATCATCATGCGGAACGACAGATGACGACGGGATTACCGCATGTTTTTGATCTTTAAAATATTTTAGAAAAGCCCTTCGAATCTCTTGTGATAGCATGATACATTCCTTAGAAAAGGAGTTATCATATCATGCTTGATCCCTCAGGTCAATGGAGAGGCTGCGCTGCCCCTCGAATGTCCTGCGACGAAACAAATTCTAATCCCTCACCAAAATCTTTAATTATTCCAGCAAGACCTGAATGTTCAAAGCTAAAATTGTCCGGTAGGTCTACAAACACTACGGGTAAGAAGCTTTGAGCGAGTTTGAATAGTTGAGCTTCGCAATTTTTTCTATCATCCCGATCTTGAGGCTGATTTTGTAGATACCAATTTACATTGAGTCTTAAACGTTCCTTGTTGAAGCGCGTAATAGTGAATTTAGCTTCTTGGATTTTTTGTGGTGTCGTTGCCAGGTATTGTAATTTTTCGGAAAGGATTAAAATCCTTTCTTCTAAATTGGGATCTTGCGCGATGCTTTCATCCCAAGCTTCGGGTAACCTAGCTCTCATCTTTTCATAAAATTTTAATTTTATCGGATCAACTTTCTGTTGATTGTTTGAAGAAAAATTGAGGCAGGCTGAGAGCACCCAGAAAGCATAAATAAGTGACTCATCTGCTCTATCTAAGATTTCGTCCATCATCTTATCCGTGAACACTTGGTCTGCTTTTTCTAAAATGAAATTGTTTAATTCGTTGAAATCGTTTTCCGAGATGAGGCCTTTGACGAGTAATTTGAGCTTGTCTAAATTTTCAAATGCCTCATATGTTTCTTTTAAAGAGCCTGCATTAGAAAGTTTAACCAAGAATCGAATTTCAGAGGCTAAAACAAAGGGGGCATGCCTAGTGTAAGGACCCGCTTCGGCAGGGCTGAAATCATCAGGGATCTTCGGAAGGGCATTTAAAATACGATAAATCTCAGCCTCGCGGTTATGTTTTTCTCCGTCTTGAAGTAGCATGTCTACGGTTGGAGGTGGAGGGAAGAACGCTTGTGGGTGGAGCTTACGCAGCAGCTGCTCGCACTTTTTTCTAGCGGTCACATTTTGGGGTGCGTTCTCTTGATACCACTTTAGAATTACTGGAAAACGGTGTGCCTGGAAGCGAGCAAAGACGAGATGGGCTTGATGCTCCTCATCAGGCGTTTTTGCAAAGTTAAAAAGAATGGAAGAAAGGAGGTCGAAGACTTTTTCTTGCTCAAGATCTTGCAGGATGCTTAGGTCAAAATCTCGCGGAAAAAGTTCACAAATCTCTTGAAAGCAAGACGATCTGATTTGATTCACTTTTTCTTCAGCAAACATAGAATGCCCAAGACAGGTGTTCATCAGACTTGCTAAAGAAAGGATAGAGCGGAGATCTTTTTGCTGGAAGAGATTGTTTATAGATTCCTTTTCGAGCACGGGCTCCAGTTTTTCTCCGATGAATTTGCTAAATTCTTTGAAATTAGTTTCTGAAATCACATTCGTAGAGACTAACGCAGGCATGTCGAGATCTAGAATATCCGCGCGCGCTTTTTCTAAAGCGTCTGCCTTGAACTCTAACTTAGAAAGCTTAACCAATAAGCCTAAAAATGCTGCAGTGGAACCATCATCATGGTTCGGACAGAAGAAACTTTTCAGGAATTCACGGACGCCTTCTATTTGTAGATCAGTTTCGAAGTCGGGGTTCAATAGAAAAAAATTAATTAGTGATGATTTGATTTGATGCTCTTTTTCTTCAGCAAACATAGAATGCTTAAAACAGATGTCCATCAAACTTCCAAAAGAAAGGATCGAGGGGCGATCTTTTTTCTGGAAGAGCTCATCTATCACGGGCTCCAGTTTTTCTTCAATGAATTTGCCAAATTCTTTGAAATCAGTTTCTGAAATCACTCTCCTAGAGACTAACGTAGGCATGAGGAGATCTAGAATATCCGCGCGCGCTTTTTCTAAATCGCCTGCCTTGAACTCTAACTTAGAAAGCTTAACCAATAAGCCAAAAAATGCTGCCGTGGAACCATCATTTTGGTTCGGACAGAAGAAGCCCTTCAGGAATTCACAAACGCCTTCTACTTCTAGATCAGTTTTGAGGTCGGGGTTCAATAGGCAAAGGTCGATTATTTTAGTTCGGAGATGGTTCTGAAGTTTGTTTTTCAAATTGGCATCGATTTTTCCTTCTTTTTCTGCCTGTTCGATTTCTTGACGGAGTTGAGTGAAGGGTTGATCTGAGGGAATAGATTTGAAAAGACCAATAACTTTAGGGGAGTAAAGGGCATATTGTTTTTTTGCAAGATCTGCGTCGAATTTTTTTTCACGTTTTGCTTGATCAATTTCATCTCGTAATTTTATGTCGTATTTTTGTTGATCAGAAAGAGCTAGATCTTCTTTTGTCAGCTGTTCAATTTTGTTGAAGAGCGTTTCTAAAGATTCTACGTCGCAAGCATCAGACGAGGCAAAAAAGCTTGCCCACAGCGCATTAATACCCGCCTGAAACCCCATTCTGGGCCACATGCTTATATCGGTGCCTCCCAGAATGCTATGAATATATGTTAATCCTTTATGTTCCTGACCATAGGGAGGTGTAAAAAACGCAACTAAGTTAAGGCTCTGGTCAAGGATCATTTGAAGTTCCGGGTTTGAAACCAGGTCCTTAACAGGTTTGGAACCAACAGCTTTGAAAAAAAGCGTTGAGACAACGCAGCCCAAAAGATTTTTCGATAGGCCAAGAGAGATGAGTGTGAGCCGCAGGTTAAATAAACATTCAAGAGCTTGACCTGTTTTATCAGCGGTTTTTTTCAAAATGTTTAGAGGTCTATTTTCCCCCTTCGGATCAGCATAAATTAGCGCCATGTGGATGAGTTTTATAATAATCGGTGCAAAGACAATAACCCGAACCGCTTTCAAGGGACGCGGTATAGGCAGTGAAGCAATACCATCTAGGTAGGGCTGTGCAACTTTAGAAACCCTTTGAGATTGAGACAAAAGCGTTGTCAGTGCGGCGTAGAGAGAAACTTGACTTGTTATGTAGAAGGCCGTTGAAACAATCACTTTGCAGACTAAATCATAAAGTTGCGAATACATTAACGGAATGACAGGGTTTTTAAGGAGTTCTGGGCCTACACCCCGTTTCATCCAATCAATAAAGGGGTTATCAATTTCAGAGAAGCGATTTTGCACCCCTAAGGATGCGATTGTCGTCCCATAACGACCTCGATCTTGCCCAGGTTGAAAATGAAGCAAAGGAAGCAGGAATAGGATTTGTCTGTCGAGACTTCCTGCAGGGGGAATAAAGGAAGTAACTTTAGTAACTAACGCATTCCAAATTCTAGACATATACACCTTGTGCTTGAGGAAAAAAATAAAAGTCTAACGGAGTGACGTATTCTTTTCTCGAGATATTTGTTAAAATAATTAATTACTTTGTCCCAAAAATGGCCATTTGAGTTATCCTCGACCCTTTTCCAAAGGATAGATTTTATGGACCAAGAACTAGCCAAGCAACTGAGTAAAATTGCCAATACGATCCGAGAGCTTTCCATGGAAGCTGTTCAAAAAGCCAATTCCGGCCATCCCGGGCTTCCGATGGGATGCGCAGAATTTGGTGCGTATCTGTATGGATGCCTTTTAAGGCATAACCCTAAAAACCCCCAGTGGCTGGGGCGGGATCGTTTTGTCTTATCGGCAGGACACGGCTCGATGCTTCTCTATTCACTTTTACATTTGTCGGGTTTTGATCTTTCGATGGATGACATCAAACAGTTTCGGCAGCTTCACTCACGCACTCCGGGCCATCCTGAAATGCATATTACACCGGGAGTTGAGGCGACGACAGGTCCTTTGGGGCAGGGAGTCGGAAATGCTGTCGGCCAGGCGCTGGGATTAAAAATCTTATCCGCGAAGTTCAACAAGGATGGATGCTCTGTTTTTAACAATAAAGTGTATTGCTTGGCAGGCGATGGTTGCATGATGGAAGGGATTTCATCGGAAGCGTCATCTTTTGCAGGCCATTTGAGGCTGGATAACCTGGTTCTGATTTATGACTCCAATAAAATATGCCTCGACGGTCCTACCAGCGAGTGTTTGTCTGAAGATACTAAAATGCGTTATCAGTCGTACGGATGGGATGTTGTCGAACTCGATGGTTATAATTTTGAGATGATGGATAAGGCATTTAAGCAGATCCGGGATCATCAAGTCAGACCGACGCTTGTCATTCTTCATACCATTATTGGAAAAGGATCGCCGAATAAAGCCGGCACGCATAAAGTCCATGGCTCTCCACTGGGTGTAGAAGAGGTGGAAGCAACTAAGAAAGCCCTCGGCCTTCCTGAGGAAAACTTTTTTGTTCCGCCTGCTGTCACGGAATTTTTTGCCCGCCGCCTCAAATCTTGTGAAGAGCTCGAACGGGAATGGAACAGCCGGGTAGAACAATGCAAAATTGCACATCCTGAGCTTGCAAGAGAATTTGAGAAAATGGCCAAACACGAGCTTCCCTCTGATTTAGAAGAAAAGCTTGCGCGCATCGAAATGAAATCGCCGCTTGCAGGAAGAAGCGCCTCGCAAATAGTTTTAGATATGCTAGGAACTGAACTTCCTCAGCTGATCGGCGGATCTGCCGATCTTTCCTGCTCGGATCTGACCATGATGAAAAAGTTTCCGATTATCACTGCCAATAATTTCCAGGGCCGCAATATTAAATTCGGCGTAAGAGAATTTGCAATGGCAGCGGCTGCCTCAGGTCTTGCCCAAACCCAAATGATCACGCCTTATGTCGGAACGTTTTTAACGTTTTCCGACTATATGAGAAATGCGATTCGCCTAGCGGCTCTTTCTAGCGTGCAAGTGATCTATCAATTCACGCACGACTCGGTTTTCTTAGGAGAAGACGGTCCGACGCACCAGCCTGTGGAGCACTATGCAGCGCTTCGCGCTATTCCAAAGCTGCAAGTGATCCGTCCTGCAGACAGCTGGGAAGTTAAGATGGCCTGGCTTGCAGCCTTAAGATACAAAGGCCCCACAGCGATCTTGCTCTCTCGCCAAGCTCTTCCCGATCTAGAATCAACCCACCTGCCTTATAAAGAAGGCATGGGACGGGGAGCTTATATTGTCCATAAGGAGAAAAAAGCCCCTGACTTTACTCTTTTTGCAACAGGCTCTGAGCTCTCTTTAGCCCTCGATGTCGCCGCTGCTCTAGAAAAGCAAGGAAAAGCGGTCCGTGTTGTCTCGATGCCTTGCTGGGAGATTTTTGAAGCGCAAGACCCTAGCTATCAAGCCTCCGTTGTCGGCGGCAATCTAGGAAAGCGGGTCAGCATCGAAGCCGGTGTCAGCTTTGGCTGGAATAAGTGGATCGGCTTTGACGGCATCGCAATCAGCATTGAAACCTTCGGCGAGTCAGCCCCTCAAGCCGACCTTGCCGCCGAGTTCGGCTTCACCGTCGACGCTATCCTGAACAAGCTTAGGCGGTAGCGCATGCAAGATCTATTCTTAAGAGCTCTCCGGTGTGAACAGGTCCCGCGGCCGCCGATCTGGATCATGCGGCAGGCTGGAAGGTATTTGTCCGAATACAGAGCGCTAAGGGCTGAGCATTCCTTTCAAAAACTAGTTCATACTCCGGAGCTGGCAGCGCAAGTCACTCATCTTCCGATTGATCGTTTTGGGTTTGATGCGGCGATTCTTTTTTCAGATATTTTAGTGGTAGCGGAAGTGTTTGGATATGAGATCGATTTTGTAGAAAATCAAGGGATGAAACTCCGCGCTCCTTCTGAAGAAATCGCCCTACCCGCCCCATCCACTCTGCACTATGTCCCGGAAACAATTCGGCTTCTAAAAAAGACGCTTCCCGTGCCGCTGATCGGTTTTTGCGGAGGGCCGTATACCGTTTGTAAATATATGGAGAAGATGACGCCCGAGTGGTTGGATAAAGTTACAGATGTTTCCATTGAGTATCTCCACATGCAAGTGAATGCAGGTGTTGATGCCTTGCAGATTTTTGATTCATGGGCTGGGCATCTTGATCCGCATGGTTTTCATACGCTGGCGCTTCCCTATCTAACCCGTCTTGTAAAAGCCTTAAAACCTACTGGTGTGCCAATCATTCTTTTTTGCCGCGGCTCGCATCGCTACCTCTCGGAGCTGATCGCTCTAGAACCTGCAGCTATTGGATTTGATTGGGAAGTTGATCTCTCTGAAATCTCCAAAGAGGTTCCACCTCACATCGCAGTGCAAGGGAATTTAAATCCTGCGCTTTTAAATGGACCGCTGTCTGCTTTGGAGCCGGCAGTCAGCCATCTTCTCGATTCGATGCAAGATAGACCCGGCTTTATCTTCAACCTCGGCCATGGCATCGAGCCGCAAGCTCATATTGAAAACGTCCAATGGCTTGTTGATCACGTCCAGAAACAAAGAGTCCACTGAAGTATGACCTTCAGTGGACTCTAGAGTACATTCAAATCGAATTAGACTTTTAGAGGAGGTGCTGGCCAAGGTTGAGAGACTAATTTGGCTTCTGTTCCTTCGCCGACCATTTTATTTTCTACATATGGTATGTTATGATCTCGTGGAGCAGTTCCACATACAAGGCGCGCACATTCTTCATGTAATTGTAAAAGTTGATTATAAACTTCAGTATGAAGAGTTTGATCCTTAGCAAGCTCATCCACGTTAACTCCAATAAATTGCTCTGCAATAGGCAGGAGTTCTTTGAAAGAATTTCTCCATGGTTTTTCTTCTTCGGTTGCCTTACTGAAAGGATCTTCAGCAGAAAACCACGTTTCTCTTAAATATGTATGACAAATTTTTGGAGTATTTGCATTCGCCTCTTCCACTGACTGATAGGTAGTGTTATTTACTCCCGCAATCAAATTGGAAGCAACTTCCCATGCTGTTCGGAGTTCGGATTTAATAGGAGAGAAGGTGGTTTTAATTCTTTCACGAAGTTGTTTTTCGTCATCAGTTGGAACCGTAACTTGTACACGACTATGATAAAGAGGAAGAGCGACTACAACTCCCAAGCCAATCGCTACAGCCGAACGTGATTGCGTGTAGGCAAAAGCGGCAAGAGCGGCAAGAACCAAAGCTCCTGCTACATAGGCGATGTTCCAAGACTTTTCTGTCTTAAGAGATTTTTCTGGTGAAAGAACCTGAAACTTCTGCTTGAGTTGCTCAAAGCTTTCCTTTGATTGAACTAACAGGCCATTCAGATCTTTAGCAATATCTTGATTAGGTGCTCTTAATGCGACTGGATTTGTCATAAGTCTTAACCTCCTTAGGGTTTTTAGATGAGAGGATTATGGAAAAGAAGAGGGTTTTGGTTCAAGAGAAATATTAAGGTTTTTTGGAAAAGAAATGGAGCAGCGGGATGATGCGGTCGGGACTGAGGGAAATGGAATCGATCTTTTCATGGACGAGGAAAGTAGCAAAGTCGGGATAGTCGCTGGGAGCCTGGCCGCAGATGCCGACTTTGGTGTGAGCAGCGTGGGCTTTTTGGATGAGGGTGTGGATCATTGCCATGACGGCGGGGTTGCGTTCGTCGAAGAGGGAGGCAAGTTCTGCAGAGTCGCGGTCGATGCCGAGGGTGAGTTGGGTGAGGTCGTTGGAGCCGATGGAAAATCCATCGAAGCGGGTAGCAAATTGATCGGCGAGGATGACGTTGGAGGGGAT
>JBGPMV010000046.1:0-10097 GCA_041487155.1 Rhabdochlamydiaceae bacterium | reverse complement strand
CTATCAAATGATAAAATCACTCCTGAAATGAAAGTGAAGGTTAGGAATAAAATAATCGATGCGTTAAAAAACGATGATCATTTTAAAAGCAAAATAACTTCTCTGCTTAATAAGCCTAGCTCAGTTCAGAGAACTTATCGTGAAGATGTCTTTGAAAATGTTACAGATCTTATTGTTAATTTTTAATATAAAAGGAAGGTTTTTATGTCAGTTCAATTCAATAATTGTAATATTTCAAAGAAAGATGAGCCCTGTGGCATCTGTAGGGAACCGCTTGATAACGATTTAGTCTCTCATGAGATGGCCAATAAGGTACAACACGTCTTTCATGAGAGTTGCATAGCAGAATGGTTTAAAGTCAGACCTGCATGTGCACTTTGCAATGCTAAGGTTTCCGAGATAAAAGGGCTACCTATAAGCGACTACTTCGACTACTTAGCAATTAAGAAAGCAGTCTCATCAGGAGATCTTGTTAAAATCCTTGAGCTTATAAACGGCCCCAATTTTCCAAAACTGAGTGAATTTGCCCTTAAATGCGCAATCGAAATAAATTCTGCTAAAATAATCCAAGCGCTACTCCCTGTTTCAGAGAAGGATACACGTGGAAACGCTCGCGTATATCCACCTAGGATGTTTTCAGATTTTATGTTTTCAGATGTTACGTAGAACGACTGCTTCTACGGCTTTTTGGGCGGTGTGGAGCCGGCCTAGGGTTTTGGGGAGGGGATTGTCGATGGATTGGATGCCGAGGCTAACGGAAAACCGAGTCTTTCATAGATAAATTGCTTCATTTTTTTTCTCCATACCTACTTAGTGGCTTTGAGTCTGATGACAAATACTGCGCGGGCCTTCGATGCGGGCAGGGGCTTTTTCTTCCACCCTTCGATCGAATCGGTTCTTGTATAGGAATGCGGCCCTGTCAGCTCGAGTGAAATGCTCAAAGAGGCATGGGTGGGAAGATGTTTGGTAAGGAGCTGAAAAAGCTTTTCTGTCTTGTAGGGCGTTTCAATGAAAAGATGGGTGTAATGGGGATCGAGCTTTTTTAGAAGAGCGGCAAGTTGCGGCTCTTCTCGTGGAAAATATCCATGGAATGTAAACGCCTGCCCTGAAAACCCCGATAGCTGCAGCGCCATCATGAGGGAGTTGGGTCCGGGGAGCGCCTCGACACCAATGCCCGCATGATGGGCTGCCTCAACAACTGCGGCCCCCGGATCGGCCAGGCACGGCAGCCCCGCATCGCTGATCAGCCCGACAACGGCTTCTTGGATCTTAATCAGCTCAGAGGGTTTTTGCGTGTGCTCATTCAAAAGATAGATGGGGCATTTAGGAAGCCCAAACCTCTTTAGAAATTGGTAGCCCCCTTTGTCGCTTTCAGCAATCAAGGCGTCAATTGCCGGCGGAGTGTATCTCCACGCCGACTCTTCATGCAGGATGTTAGGAAGCAGAATTAGTTTTTTCATGTAATCTAGTTTGAAAAATGTCAAAGGCAATGCTTAAATCAAGCGGCGCGCTTTTGGCTAAAAGCTCAAAATCATATAGTTTTAAAAGGCCGTTTAGAAAAAATCTAGAGCCGCGCTCTGTGGCAATGGGGATGAACTTTTCTAATGATCTTACGGAAGGAAAATGCTTTTTTAGATCTTGCATCGCCGTTTTTCTCTCAATCAGATCGGCAAGCTGGGCCCCCAGCTGCAGGTGGTATCTGACTTGTCCTAAAAAAGGGAATAAAAAACCCATGTCTGCGATTTTATCTTGCAAAGCAACAGGCTGCTTCCAGACAACGGTTTCAGATAGCTGCCAGCCCGTTGTTAAGTCTTTGGCCCCACAGATTGCCTCCACATCTTTTCTTTCTAAGATGTTTTTTTCTCCCACAAACGTCGTTAGTTTTTTTAGCTCCTGGTGCAATGTCGCAAGATCGGGTCCCAAATGCCTCAAAAGCTCTGCTGCGACCTCCGAGGAAAGCTGTTTCCCCAGCCTTCGCGCTTCATCCCGGAGCCACTCCTGCAGGCGCCGCTCTTTATCCCACGGCTTTTCTTCGCTGACATCGAGCGCAACAAGATCTTTTTTGCCTTTTTGATACAGCTCGGCCATCGGCTTTGCAGATGTTGCTAAAAAAATCAAAAAGACATCCGGCGCCGGATGGTTTAATAAATCTAAAAAAGGCCCTAAAGGCTTTATCTTATCAATCTGATCTACAAGAAGAACGCGGAGCCCGCCCCAAAGAGTTGGCGCCCTCACTTCATCTTGGATGATCATGGGCGAGGTCTCTGTCGCATCAAAGCGCGTGATCTGCAAATTGGCATCTTTTTGTTTTAAAAGCTTTGTAAGATGCTCCGTCCAAAGCTGTTTTTCATACACGCACATAGAGATGAACAAATAGACGTGGGCCAGATGGTCTGGATACGACTGCGTCAAATGTTTTTCAAAAGAGGCGCTCGTCTGAAATTTCACGCTTCTCCCCAGTGAAAGATAATCTGCTGCTGAACATCGGGATGGAGGCTTTGATGCACAGGGCACCCAATCCCGGCCTGCTCCAGCCTCGAGGTGATTGCCGCATCAAAGAGCGACGGGCAGTAGATATGCACGACAATTTTCCCCACCTTCCTCGAAGGGCTCCTCGCCATTTCCTTCTCGACCTCTCCCCTTAAACCCTTTAGATCGATCTTAAGCTTTTCCGCTACAATACCCATCACGGTCACCACACAGCTTCCCAGAGCTGCCGCCAATAGATCCGTGGGAGAAAAAAGCTCTCCTTTTCCATGATTGTCTTTGGGCGCGTCCGTCTGAATCACAGCCCCGTTTTCCGTATGTCGAACTTCCGTTCGGAGGTTTCCCTCGTAAGTCATTGTAATTTTTGCCATGAACCTATCCCTAAATAAGCAAATTTTGATTTTTGATATATTTTTTCTCAGATTTTAAAGCCGCTTCGCAGGACATACTTGAATAAGTAGGCCAAGAAGCGGCTTTAAAATATGAGGAAAAAGGCGCAAAAAGCGAAAATTGATCATTTAGGGATAGGTTCATTACCTCAATTTAACTGAAAACTAATCCCTTGACGACTAAAATAAATACTTGACATTTTGCTCTGTTACGTCTATATTAAGCGTAGAGGCCAAGTATGAAGAAAAGAGTCTCCAAAAGGGCTACGCGCACGAAGCCGAAGCCCACGCCCAAATCCTCCACCCGCCTGCTGACCGCAGCGGGCTGGAAGCGTCTTATGATGAAGAAGCATCGTCCATAGCCGCGCGGTTTAACTTCTCGAATCGAGAAGTTTAACTTCTTGAGGTACACCCCTTTTAGGACCTGAATTTTGGGAGGATGAGCACGTTTTTACCTTCAAAAACGATTGCGAGATAGAGAATGCGCTCTATGTTGCGATCCAGAAGTTCTTGGGCGTACTTTTTTTCTTCGATTTGCTGTAGAGCAGAGTTTGCTGCGGTCTTCATATCCATCTTCTTAAATGGACCGATCGTTTTAAACTCTATGACGATGCCCAAGGCGTGTTTGTTCTTAGGGATAAGCATCACATCATATCTTCCCAGCCCGCTTTCTCGATTTGATTTCACTTCATATTGATCTTTAAGACCTATTAACATTCCCAAAACAAAAGCATGATAGATCTTTTCCGGCTCGCTGCCAGATACATCGAAGGTGCTTGCTGAAGAGAGGACGAATTCCTGAAAAAGTTGGGAAAATGTATCCACATCACCTGCAATTAGGGAAGAGAGAAGCATCCGATATTTATGCTCATTAAGACTCCTTTCAAACCAGTCGAGAATGGTCGATTTATACAGTTCTTTCACTTCAGTATTGGGTATGCGCAAACGGCAAAAATTGCCACGGGAGACAGAATCGATGGTTAGATATCCGCTGTAGAGTAGTAGCGCCCAAATGGCATTGGGCTTATCTTCGAGATCTGTGAAGATAAAACCTTCCTCGATTTTCTTCTCGACGTATCCCCCTCGTAAAAGCTCCTCTATCTCGGTTTTTAGTTCGCTTGTGCCTTGAGTCAAGCACTGCTGCATGAGCGTATTATCGCTTGAATTGACCCAGTACGGAAGAATATTTCCCTTTTTGGCGCAGCAATTGAGGACTGACCATGGATTGTAGATTTGTTTACATGACCCAATACAATATCCGTCATACCATTTGGTTATTTCTGAAAGCTTTTCTGAGAGATCGTAGCTTGCTAAGAACACCTTAACTTCAGGTTCCGATAGGCCAAATTTGTCTTGGAATTCCTCATCCAGTAGAGAAAATGTGGAGATATTATTCGCTCCTGAAAAGATGCTCTCTTTTGCGATGCGAAGAATGCCTGTGAGAGCCCCCAGTTCCAGATAACTGTTATCCTTAAAACCTCCCGAGAGAAGGTTGCGCAGGAAATCAATTAGGCGGCGATAGAATTTCCCCGTGTAAGCGGCGTGAGCAGGAGCATCGTATTCGTCAATCAGGACAATTACTTTGGTTTTATGGTAGAGATAGAGCCATTTGGTAAGAAGGCGTAGGCTGTGTCCATACAGGGTAGGGTTTGCCTCCTTACGGATGATTTTGAGGAAATCTTCTTTTTCTTCGGGAGAAAGCACGTCGCTTTCCGCTAGATATCTATGACGCTGGAACTCTTCTCCTAGAATAATGCGGAAGTGTTCAAATGTTTCCTCCCAGGTGGCATACTTATTGTCCTTGAAAGTCAGAAAAACAACGGGGTGCGTCCCTTGCTTTTCTCTGAATTTTTTTTCCTTCCAAATCGCCAGATTTTGAAAAAGGAGGCTTGTATCTTCCTCACTTTTTTCGAAGAAATAGCGAAGCATGGATAAATTTAAAGTTTTACCGAATCGGCGGGGACGCGGAATAAGCGCAACGCTGGTTCCTTTTTCAAGAAGTTCCTGTACAAGCAAGGTTTTATCAGCGTAGGCGTATCCGCCCTCAATGAGGGCCTTAAAATCGCTAATTCCAATGGGGAGCGGTTTTCTGTCCATAGGATTGGAGTATAAAGGTAGGGTCTGAAAATGGAAATACGAATCTGCAACAAATGAAAGATAATAATTTACATTTGATCTCGGGCTTGGTAGCCTAGACGGTTAATCATAGGAGGCAACATGTCGACGCAAACGGATGGCGCACGTCAGCTGCAAAATAAAGCGGTGCTCGGAATTCTACTCATGATTTTGGGGCTGGCCCTTTATCCTTTGGCAGACGCTTTTACCAAACACTTGACGGGGAGCTATTCTGTCCCGCAGGTCTCTTTTTTAAGAGCGCTCACGCGTTTGATTCCCCTGCTATTCACGGTTTATTTCCAGGGGGGTCTGAAAAAGGTTTTTGGAACCCTTCACCCCAAAAAACACCTTATCCGGCTGCTCGTTAATTTAGCCTATACCCTCTCTTTCATGTACGCCATGTCAATCGCTTCGCTGACAACTGTTTATACGCTCAGTTATACCTCTTCTTTATTTATGGTCATATTGAGTGCGCTGATGCTGAAAGAAGCGGTCTCGTGGGACAGATGGGTTGCTGTCGGGATCGGGATGTTAGGTGTGGTCATCGCTATGCGTCCGGGCTCAAACGTCTTTGAAATCGCAGCGGTAGTCGTTCTTGTCGGAACCTTTTTAGGAGCGCTCAATAAGATTTTAATGCGAAGGTTGGCTTCAACCGAGCACAGCCTAGCGATTGCGATTTACCCCAACATCGTCATGCTGCTTGCAATGGGACCTATTCTGATCACCACATGGAAGACGATGCCGCTAGAGCATTGGGGGCTTTTTGCCATTGTTGGAGTCATCACCGCGGCCGGTCAATATGCGATTGCTCAAGCTCTTCGGTTTGCGCAAGGCTCGGTTTTAGCTCCCGTGGACTATTCGACTTATTTTTGGGTCGTTGCCCTCGATGCCCTCTGGTGGAATAAAAGGCCCGATCTATTCATGATCATCGGCGCTGCAATTATTGTAGGAAGCAACTTTTACATCCTCTATCGCACACGTCGGAGCCAAGCTGCTAAAAAAGCTGCCACGATTACTTGAGTAAAGGGATTGTTTAAGCGCTATCAGAAGTTAAGAACCATTTTATCAAGCTTTTCTTCTGTGACGTCACTATCAGCACTATTTCAAAAGGTCTTGCTTTAGCTATTTTGAAGAGACCCGGAATGCCTATGCTATAGAGGCCCAGCTGAGTATAACGGCCGATAGTTGGACACCGTCTGGCCAGATCATCTACAATACGTGCGATGCCGGTCCATCTCGAAACCGTGCATACGCTGTTTGAGATAATAGTGCCTGAATCATGACAAAGCCTAGATTCTAATTTCATATGGCAAAGATTGTATCAAATGAGGCCATTTTTTTACAGTCAAACAAAATCTTTAATTGTCAGCAAGTGGGTCGGTTTTGCGTAGAACTCACGGTTGAGGTATACTCCGCTTTTTAAAATGAGGAACATATGGATCTAAAAGGTAAAAAAGCTTTTATAGCAGGGATTGGGGATGACCAGGGGTACGGATGGGCCATTGCGAAGGAGCTGGCCAATGCGGGAGCGGAGATCATCATTGGAACATGGACGCCGATTGTAAAGATTTTTACGCAGTCGTGGAGCATGGGAAAATTCGATGAGTCGCGCAAGATGAAAAATGGCCATATGATGGAGTACAAGAAGGTCTATGCGCTGGATGCGGCTTTTGATAAGCCGGAAGATGTTCCTCAAGATATCAGGGAAAACAAGCGGTATCAAGATGCTTCGGGGTATACGATCTCGGAGGTGGCGGCTCAGGTGGAGAAAGATTTTGGAAAAATCGACATTTTGGTGCATTCGCTGGCGAATGGTCCTGAAGTGAAAAAGCCTCTTCTTGAAACCTCGAGAAACGGGTACCTGGCTGCGATGAGCGCGTCGGCTTATTCGTTTGTGAGCCTTTTGCAGCATTTTGGTCCTTTGATGACGGAGGGCGGGTCGACGATTTCTCTGACGTATATCGCTTCGGAAAGGGCTATTCCGGGATATGGCGGAGGGATGAGTTCTGCTAAAGCTGCGCTGGAGAGCGACACGAGAATGCTGGCATGGGAAGCGGGAAGAAAATGGAAGATCCGGGTGAATACGATTTCTGCGGGGCCGCTGAGAAGCAGGGCTGCAAGAGCCATTGGTTTTATCGATAGCATGATTGCTTATTCAATGGTGAATGCGCCGCTCTCTAAAGATCTTGAAAGCGAAGAGGTGGGGCAAGCTGCGCTATTTTTGGCGTCTCCTGCTGCGTCGGCAATTACCGGTGTGACTCTTTATGTCGACAACGGTCTGCATGCGATGGGTATCGGCATTGATAGTCCGGCTCTTAGCGGAACACCTGAATAGCTTTTAGAGTCAGTTTGATAGGCAGCAGGATCAGAAATAAGATCGTCGATACGGCAATCTTTAAAATATTAGCAAAATACCTAAGCCAGGTTTGGTTTTCGTGCTTGGGGTCTACTTTTAGAACGAGCGTGGGCCCCAGCCCGGCGGGATGGGCATGGGCGGCTAGGAAGTTCAGGTTGGCGTCGGTGACGATGGCATAGACTTCAAAATTCTCCGACTCGGGGTGGTATCCGATCGATGTGATGAGGTCTTTGAGGTGGAAAAAGACCCGGCCGTGGATCTCTTTAAGCCCCCCTTTCATGGGGATGAGTCCGGGAGAGGCGTAGGCGTGAATTCGGATTTTTTTTCCATAGGCTTGGCCAGCATGGTACGCTAAGGCGCCCCCTAAGCTCGTTCCGTAGCAATCGACTTTTTCTTTTCCGGTGAGCCAGAGATCGAGGGCGGGTTTTCCCTGGGTAAAAATCTCTTCTCCGATTGACTTGATGGGGTGCAAGTCGCTCCAGAGGGCTTCTAAAAAACCGTGGGCTGCAGGATACGGGGTTCCTTGGAAAATTAAGATGGGATCGGCTTTGGGTTCGTCGATGGGCTCTAAGCCGTAGGCATAAATTTCATCACGCACCAAGGGAATATAGCTGAGCAGGTAAGGAACGAGTTTCCATTCACTCTCAATGAATCTTAAGAGAAAAAGTTTGGAGTGATTTTCAAAATCGAAATAGGGAAGAAGCGCGATTAAATTACCGACGAGCATTTCACAGACGAGGTTGTCGCGCGACTGCCAGTTGGGATGGTGAAAGAGGAATTTAAAGACTTCCTGAAAATGGGCGCGGTGCTGGGCGACTAATTCTGAGTCGTATTCCCAAAAAAGGGCTCGGACGTTTCCCTGCTCGAAAAACTTCTTAAAGGCATCGCTTGTAGGATCGATTAAAAAACAGAGTCCGGCAAGATCCGGATGCTGCTGGATAAAGCTTTCTTCGAGATGGAGATGCTCTTCTTCAACGCTGCGGATGGTTTCATTGAATTTCTGCTCGAGGCACGTTAGCTGATTATCGGTTAATTTGAGGAGGTGAGAGCCCCACAGTCCGTGTCCGGCGTTTTGACTGGCAATATTTCGGATTTGTTCCCACTTTGCTTGGAGAAAGAGCTTCTTTGCAAGAGAAAGCGTTTTGCTGGCCGATTCAAAGAGGCGGGTGTTTAGGCTGTCGAGGGTTCCCATGAATTGGATATTAGACGGAAAGTAATTTTGATACGAGCCGGTTTTGTACGCTCGATTGTTCGGAGTGCGATGGTGCGGTCAAAAGCTTCGTGTTTGAGCGCTCCTTTGCAGCCGATTTGGCCGGGGCGGTTGGCCAGGTGAAGATGCCCCCAAAATCGACCTTCACCTTCGATAAGTGAGAAGATCATCTCGAATTTAAGTCCGCCTGACTCGATGCAGACTGGCTCATCCAGCTGAAAAGTGGTGGCTGTAAGAGGAGCTCCGGACCAGCGGCTCATGAAGTAACACACTTCAACTTCGTCGTGCACTTCTTTTTCGGAAAGGTCAATATACAGGGTGTCCCCTTCTTCTAAAAGCGCGCCTGTTGTGTTTAAGAGGGCTGAATGGGTCGGAGTTCCTATTCCCCAAAACCTGCGGGACCAGCAATCTGAGGGCTGTGTAAGAGAAACTTCTCGGGGGTAGATCAAGGCAGCCAGAAGATGCGCGGAGTGATCGTGCAGCGCGCGGGAAGACATTTTTCCTCCCCACTCTCCTAAGATGAGGTCGTAGAGTGTGACGGCCGGCTCCCCTTTTTCTTGCTTTTGAGAGCCTGTAAAACAAAGAGCTGTTGGATCCCATAAGCGGAGCGCCGGCTCCACATCCTCGCCTGTGAGCTGAGACTGGATAAGAAAATCTGCTAAGTCCTCTGTTTTTTCGATGGGGCGGATGAGAGATTCGAGTTTTAAGCGGAGTAAGTCGCCTAAGACAGAAGAAAAATCGCGGAGTAAGAATTGAGCGATGATGGAGAGTTTTTGCTCGAGCTTACGTGATTTAACAAGGGGAAATTCATGGATGTAGAGGGGGAAGCCGTCAGGTGTTTGAAAGGCAAAAAGGCGTTCTAAAAGAGCTTTGGCTTCTAAGATGCTTTGCGCAGCTTTTGTCCGAAAAAGGGCGAGGGCAAAACAGAAATTTTCATAAACGGGGATCGTATCGGAGGCCCGCTCGGTATTTTCATTGCTGTGATGGACAAAACCCGTTAGCGGGCTTTGTCTGGCTCTTCCTGCTTTGATGGCTAGCTCGATTGATTTCATGTTGCTACAACTCATCTAATTGATCTGAAGAATTGAGACGCAGAGGGACCTCTATTCCTCTAATATCACAATCCCCCCCTAAATCCCATATCCACTCTTGTAAAACAGGCGTCAGTTCATCAAATAGAATCTGTTCACCACCCTCATTGAATTTGAGTTCCTGTAATTTTGTTAGACGAGCCCAATTATCAGGTATGGCCCTTGCACTTTCAACTAAAATACTTAACGAGGAGAGCTCGGAAAAATTACCAATTTCCTCTGGTGGATTTTGAAAAGATGATACCAAATTTATGCTTAACGTTAGTAGATTGACACATTGAAAGAGTTCAGGAGGCAGTCCGGCATCAATTTCTACGGAGCGACTGCCAAACGATACAACCCTCAAAGGATCTTTAAGGATTTCATATGGGATCATTGGAATCCTAGGATGACCATCGTATGACTCTAAATCTATTAGTGGACTCCTAGGATGACCATCGTATGACTCT
>JBGPMV010000045.1:0-10127 GCA_041487155.1 Rhabdochlamydiaceae bacterium | reverse complement strand
TTGGTTCCATCTCCCTACCCTTTCTAGCCCTCCATCCTACAACAGCTGCAGCCTCCTCCTTGGGCATGGGTGTTCACCAGTGCTATACTCTTTGGAATACACCCGAAGATAAAACAACCACGGGGAAAAAATGGGGAGATGCTGTCCTTCTTATTTCCTCCGCCGCTTTTGGAATTTTATTTCCTACCCATCAACTTATTTTTTCAAACGGAGCATTCTTTGCGACCCATCTCTATAAACTTCTGAAAAGTGATAACAGGACTGCTGCCTTTCTTCAAATCATCCATCAAGCCATCCATCTTTCAGCCATCTATAAGGAAACTCCTCGCCGGATCATTTTATCGCTCCTGTCTCAGTTCATTAGCGATCTTATTCAATCTAATGAACGCCGTAAAGAAAAGAAAACACCCGAAATGATCGCCTCTCTTCTTCTCGCTGGGATCCGTCTCCGTAAGACTTATTACTACATTAAACCTCTCTTGAATCTACCAGCACCGCAATATGATAATTTAATAGAGATTAAGGATGATGACCTCAGCGAAGATCTAGATGCAAAAATTGAAGCAAGGCGCTTTAAGATGGTTGATGGGAGTGGAAAAGAATACGATTTTGGATCGTATTTCCATGGATTTGGGAAATCGCTCGTCAAAGGCGCAAACCTGCATTTTAGAAAGGTTGTTTTAGGAAATGGTGCTAGGCGAACCGAACTTTCATTCAGAATCAATCATATTTACCATGAGCGTCTTAGGCAAATAATCGACGGGTTGAAACAACTGGATGATGAGGGTCAGAAAGAGTTTTCTCGTCAATTCAAAGCGGGTAGAATATGGGTCAATTGCAAAGCAGTCTGCGTTCTAGGACAAAAAAACATGGGAGAAGGGTCTGCTTATAATGTTCATTCCGATGGCTTGGGGTCACTCACTATAGGCAATGAGGAAATCTATAATCTCAAAGATCGTGTACAAGTTAGGCTTAATGAGGGGGCGACTCTTGAATCCTTCCATCATTTTCTTTCTATCTTTGGACTGGACGATGCGTTACAAAAATCGACGAAAGACGACCTGGAAAAAATCAAGCTTGGAGTCTTATTTAGAACATTCTTCCCCAGGCAATCTTACGACCTTGAAAAAGACGGAACTATCTTTACTCTTTCTACCGAACAATTAAAACAGAAAATCGTTGAGAACGTTCCAAAAATGGGAGAGATCTTCCAGCACCGCACAGTTGAAAGACGGGAACTTTTTCCAGGTTATGTAAAATTTGGTGTTGCGGTGGATCAAGAGATCTCTCAACTTAGAGCTAGGGCATTGACAGCTGGATTAACTGCTCTAAGGGATCCGAACAAAGGCATCAATCTGGTAGATCCTGTAGTAAACGTATTGAAAAACGGACTGCTATCCCAAGAAATGCGAGATAAAAATGGAATTGGTGCTCAAGGTCTCAATTCCGATGCTCACTATGCGGTGGGAGGAGCTCAAAGCGTGTATACTCAGATGATTACAGAAAGAGATATCGACGAAAAAAAACGTATCGGTTCATATTATTATAACTCTCCTGTACGACTTTACATTTCATTAGGTGCCCTCAATCAAGGTTCTTATCAATTCTTTCTAAACTCGGATGGTAGCCGAAATACACAAGAATATATCAATCGACCAACGATATTTGATCTTGCTAACACACATGCTACAAGTCTTCCTACTCTCCAACGCATCGCCTTCGAAGGACATGAAATCATGATTCCGGATCGCATTCTTCCCGGGTTTATCAAGGCAGTGTCCGTAAAATCGGAAAGAGTAAAACAACAAATTATATGTAGGATGCGTGAGGAAAAACTTATTAGAGTCGATCGGTACGGCCAAGAAAAGTATAATGACATTCCTGTGGATGAATTCATCCTTACAAAGCACTATCTAACTCCTGAACATGTCAAGCGCTGCTCTCCTCAATCACCTGCAAGAGTTGGATGAGGTCGTCGCGGCTTAAGGTTTTGAGCTCGTTTTGGTCATCGTAGCCGATGACGTCTTCGATGAGGGTGAGCTTTTTCTCAATCAGCCGGTGGATATGCTCTTCGAGGGTGCCTCGTGTGACGAGTTTAAAGACTTGAACGCCACGGCTTTGCCCCATGCGGTGGACGCGGTCGGTGGCTTGATTTTCTTTGGCGGGGTTCCACCACCTGTCGTAGTGGATGACAACGGAGGCGGAGATGAGATCGATTCCAACGCCGGCAGCTTGCAGCGAGCCGACAAAGACTTCGCATTTGGGGTCATCGCGAAAACGCATGACTTGCTCTTTTCGATCGCGGGTCGATCCACGGATGGCTGAATAGCCGATTTTTTCTGACTGAAGATAACTTT
This sequence comes from Rhabdochlamydiaceae bacterium, assembly GCA_041487155.1. Classification (GTDB taxonomy): domain Bacteria; phylum Chlamydiota; class Chlamydiia; order Chlamydiales; family Rhabdochlamydiaceae; genus PALSA-1444. Next base: position 7,770 of record JBGPMV010000045.1, on the reverse strand, counting down.
CAATGATATCAAGCATCCCTAAATACTGAGAAAAGACGACGAGTTTTTGGCCGCTGGCGCGCGTTTCTTGGAGAAGCTCGGTAAAAAGATCCCATTTTCCTGAAGCGTGGTGCGTATAATCGGCTACTTTGTTGAGATAAAGAGCCGGGTGGTCGCAGATTTGCTTGAGCTTTGTTAAAAGCGCAAACACATGCATGTAGGGAACGGGGTTAGATGAGTCGTTCAGCTCTTTGTAGAGCTCTTCTCGAGAGGCATCAAAGACTTCTTGGTAGAGTTTTTTCTGCTCATCAGAGAGTGGCGCATACGAAATAGTCTCGACTTTTTCGGGGAGCTCTAAGAGAACTTCTGATTTTTTTCGGCGCAAGAGAAACGGTTCGATGAGGCGGGAGAGAAGTTTTTTTCTCTCTTGATCTTGCTGTTTTTCAATCGGGTTTACAAAGAGCTCTTTGTAAACGGTCTCTGTCGGCATATATCCGGGGAGCACGACATCGAAGAGGGCTTTGAGCTCGAGAAGATTATTTTCAATCGGCGTTCCGGTAAGGCCGATGCGGGTTGCGGCAGTGACTTTTTTTAAGACTTTATGGGTCTGAGAGAGGTGGTTTTTGGCGGTTTGGATTTCATCGAAGATCGCAATGTTAAACTGCAGATCGGAAAGGGTCTCTTTTTCGCTTCGAAGCGTACCGTAAGAGGTCAAAACGAGATCGTAATTTTCTTTAAACTCTTCGAGCGAGCGTGTCGCTCCATAATAGACCAAGACACGGAGGCGCGGGAGGAACCGCTCTAAAAGATCCTGCCAGTGAAAAATAACGGAGGTAGGACAGACGACGAGATATTTTCCTTCTTGGTTGACATGCGAGACGGCGGCAAGAAGGGCCATCGCTTGGTGGGTTTTTCCCAGGCCCATTTCATCGCAGAGAAGCCCGGAGAGTCCATATGAGTGTAAAAACCAGAGCCAGTGGAGCCCTGCTTGCTGGTAGGGCCGCAGGCGGCTCTGCAAGCCTTCGAGTTTGGGGGCCTGCGGCACTTGCATCTCATGAAACTGCTTCCAGAGCTGCTTTCCTTCTTCATCGATGGGCGCTGACATCTGTTCAAAAGCAAACAGCCTGATCCACTCTATGGTTGTGAGTCGGAGCTGCTGTCCTTTTTTTAGCCACCGTTTTTTAGTAATTCCTCGGAGCCAGTTGAAGCGGGGTGTTTTGAGGAGGATCAGGCCTGCGGGAGAAAAAAGATGCCTTTTGTTGTCATTTAAAGCTTCCCACACATCGAGGGTTGCAAGGGTTCCTAAGTTCGTATGGTAGGAGAGATCGACCAGCCAGCTTCCGTCTTCATCCCGCTGCAGCGATCTCATTTGAAGCTCTAAATGATCGGGCTTTTGAAGCCTTGGATCGATAGAGAGGATAAACGGCTTTAAAGTGTCGATTTCGTAACCGACAAAATACGGCTCTGCGGCTTCATCAATCACAATGGTTCGGAAGTAAGGTGATGGGAGTTTCATATGCGAAGAGATATCACAGAACCCTTCTCCCTTCACAAATGTAAAATCTTCAAAAAGCTCAATCTGCTTTTCTTCATATCCTACAGCATAAGTATACGAGGGGCTTACAGTGATTTTCTGATCTGCAGAGAGCTCCAATTTGACGCCCGAGGATGCTAAGGGAGAAGAAGAGGTAAAAAAGCGGGAGACCGATTCCAGCTCATCGCGATGGGCTCTGATAAACGTATTGACTTCGGGACGGGCAATTTTTAGCCCCGGCTTTAAAAATGATCCGGTGCGCGCCCGGTCTTTGGCATAAAATCCTCTGCCGCGGACATAGACCCACTCGTGAAAATCGATCATATCTTCAGGGCTTTCTGCAAGATCGAGCTGGGCTGTGAATTCAAGGCCTTCCAAAGTAAGTTCATAGCCGAGCCTGGCTTCAATGGAAATCACATGGGTTTCAAAGCCTGGATAGGAGCTGAGCCAATGCCTATGGCGTGAAACAAAGTGAGAAACTTCTTCTTTCGGAATGACAGTGTGGGTCTCATCAAATAAAATGTCTCCTAGTTGAAAGAAGCCTTTATCAGGAAGAAAAACCCACGATCCAAACTTTGCTGCATTCAGCTTTTGCAGATCTCCTTTTTCAAAAACGTAACAGGTCAGGTGAAGGTCGTGCTTCTCATCAAAGGCCAGGTGGTACCTGGCGCTCATTTTTTCATCCTGAATTTTTGTTCCTTGTAGATGGTGTTTGACGAGGAAATGGTGCCGTTGAAGAAACTCTCCGACTTGCGAAGTGGGGATGAGTTTTTCTTTTAAAAGCGGATCGATGTGCGAGGGATAAAATCCTTGCCCGGGTACATAAATCCACGGGCCGATTTGTTTTCGATTTTCTGTGCTGGCGGTTTCTTCATGCAAGAGAATATCAAGATGGAAAACTTTGCGGAGCTGGTCATAAAAAATCCGCTGAATTTGTTTATGGGATACTTCATGCACGGCAAGAGGAGATTCTACTGTCGAGAGTGTAGGGATGATGAGCGGCCAATTGGCTTCGGCAACATAAAAAGAGACGAAGGCGCTATCAAATTGAACTTGCAGGCCGTGAGGCAATTTTTTATCCCCGTCTTCAAATTCAATTTCATACGGCTTTTGGTCTTCTTGCTGTCTAAAGCACCACTTGGCAAGATCGGACCAAAATGAAAGCTCAAAGCTCAGCTCAGGACTCGGCCTTCCTTCTTTCCAGAGCAGGAGCTCCTCCGGTGAAAGATTAGAAAATTTCAGCGAGGTCTCTTCCGTTTCGGGCTTTCTTTGGGCAATGATCTCTTTGAGCATTTTTTTGCCTTCAGCAGTCCGCGCTTTAAGAGAAAATAGTTTCTTGCCCGTGGAGGAAAAGGCTTGATATCCTGCCTCTACAGAGCCTTTGAGAGAACTCTTATCTTCGCCATGCCTGCGAGCTGCCATCTGGAAGAGCTCGTACCAAAAAGACTCCCGGAAGCGGACATGCAGGGGGACTTTATTCCCTCGGGTGATTTTAAGCCACGCTGCAGCTTGGTGAGGACAGCTCAACCCTTCTTCTGCTGCCGGACAAGAACAGAAATGATCCTTTAGCTTCCCTTCATCGGAGATCTGCAAAAATGGCCAAAACGTCTCTTTATTAATTCTAACTTCGACTTGATAGGTGCCGCCGGAGAAGAGCAAATCGCCGATTTTCCCCTCTTGGAGAAGAACCTCGCCCTGCTTTAAATCTTCATCTGAAAAAAAACCTTGCGGCATGCTACCAAACCTTTGGTATAAGCATGCCCGACCAGAGCTAAGATTTCAACTCCCTGAGTAACTTTTTCGGGGACTATGCGCACTTGCATGATTTCCTTTGCTTATATACATTTTCAATGTAGCATTAGTTACTGAAACTGCACGATCTAATGAAGATTAGTTGAGGAACCAGAATGTTACCCATTAAGATTAATCCAAAAAAGTTGAATGCTGACCCACCGATCGAAGGGTTCGTCCAGGGATATGTTCTTGATTTCCACACGATAATGCAAACGACTTCTAATGACCCATACTTTTACACTCACACTCAGAGAACTCCTCTTGGAGAATTACTGTATCAACTTAAATATGACAGCACACAAACCAGTGAACAACGTTCAATAATTGCGACAGAAATAGTGAATATTCTTAAAACCTTCATTGATGATAATTGGAAATCGACCCATATTCCTCGTATTGATTGCATTGTGCCATCCCCTCCATCCATTATGCGTCAGATCCAGCCCGTCCAACTGCTGGCAGACATGCTAGCTAAAAAACTTTCGCTTCCCGTTGAACACGCTTTGCATAAGGACGGGGACATTCAATCGATGAAAATAATTGAAGACTTTGAAGACAGAAAAATTGCACTTGCTCGAACGGTTAAGGGGAAATCGAATCTTGTTGAAGGAAAATGCATTTTATTATTGGATGATGTTTTTGAATCTGGATCTACTCTAAGATGTTGTATAGATGTTTTAATGAAAAATTGTGGCGCAGCAGCAGTGCTAGCGCTTGTTTTAACTAGAACAAAAAGTCGAAGGCTATAACCATGACCAAAGTTTTCATCGGCGGCTCCCGCCGCATATCCAAGCTGGACGATAATATAAAACATCGAATCGATAATATTATTGCCAAAAATTTTAAGGTTATTATCGGTGATGCCAGCGGGGCTGATTTGGCAGTACAGACTTATTTATCCACTAGAAATTACAGAAATGTCGAAATATTCTGCATGGAAGGAAGAAGCCGCAACAATATCGGTGGTTGGCCCACTAGAAACATTCCTGCCATTCACTCCAAGCGAAAAGATTTTTCTTATTATTCGATGAAAGATCGTATCATGGCACAAGAGGCAGATCACAGCTTTATGCTATGGGATGGCTGCAGTCGTGGAACGCTCAGAAATATTGCTCACCTTAGTTCTAAAGGCGCGCCGGTTTTGTTGTATATGTCGCAGGATAAAAGTTTTCATACTTTGCGCGGACAAGAGGATTTTGAAAAAATACTAGACCACTACAAACTGAGCGAATTTCGAAATATCGTAGGTATATGAAACTTCGGATGAAAGCGCTTCACCCGAAGTTTTTACGAACTATATTTTAAGCTCTTTAAACGATGAAACCACTCCGTTGATCAGGCCAAACTTGAGCGCTTCATCGGCAGAGAACCAATGATCGCGGTCAATGGCTTTGTCAATTTCCTTCGCATCCTTTCCGGTTGCTTCGACATAGACATCGACGATTTGCTTGCGCGTTTTCATAATCTGTTCTGCTTGGATGGAAAGATCGGTTGCCTGCCCTTGGATCACGCCCATGATTCTGGGTTGATGGATCATGATTCTTGCGTTCGGTGTCGCAAAACGTCTCTTAGGAGCGGCGCATAAGCTGAGAATCGATCCCATCGAAGCTGCAAGCCCTGTGACGAGCGTTGTCACAGGCGAGGTGATCATCTTCACTTGATCCCAAATTGCAAATCCTGCATCGACAGATCCGCCCGGAGAGTTAATCACAAACAAAATGGGCTTACCGGGCTCTGTTAGCTCTAAATACCACAGTTTGCGAATGGCGTCTTTTGCGCTATCCATATCGACAACATCGCAAAAGAAAATACGGCGCGCTTTTAAAAGCGCTTCATCGATTTTTCCTTCGATCAGTTTAATTTTTGCTTCTGGTGTTTTTTCGTTTTCTTCATCGTCCATTCTAAACATATAAACCTCTTGTTAAATCGTAATTTCGGGATAGAGCGGAAATCTTTTGAGCAGCTCTGTCACTTCTTTTCGCATGGCTTCTAAAACACGAGGAGTGATTTCAACTTTAGCTCGGCTCATTCCGCCATTTTTTTCATCTTTAATCGGTTTTGTTGCTTTGAGGAGCTTTACAATCCAAGCACCGATCTGTTTCATTTCGTCCTCTTCCATGCCGAGCGTCGTAAGAGCAGGCGTTCCAATGCGCACGCCCGATGTGTACCAAGCTCCGTTGGTATCAAAAGGAATCGCATTTCGGTTAACGGTCATGAACGCTTCACGCAGCGCAAGCTCTGCTTGCCTTCCTGTCAGCCCAAACCCAGCAGCCACATTCATCACCAGAAGATGGTTGTCAGTCCCTCCGGTTGTAAGAGGAACGCCGTGGGTTAAAAGCTCTTTGGCCAGCGCCTTTGCATTAACGACAATTTGGTGGGCATACGTGCGAAAATCGGCTTTAGCTGCCTCTTTGAAAGCAATTGCCTTCGCGGCGATTACGTGCGGCAGCGGGCCGCCGAGCACGAGCGGACATCCTTTGTCGATCACTTCGCTGAATTCATTCTTGCAAAGAACAAGCCCGCCTCGCGGACCTCTTAATGTCTTATGCGTGGTCGAGGTAACGATATGAGCAAAAGGGACAGGATCGTAATTGCCGGTCATCACCTTTCCGGCGACAAGCCCTGCAAAGTGCGCCATATCAACAATGAAAGTAGCCCCTACAGAATCGGCAATCTCCCGCATTATCGCAAAATCAATCAGCCTCGGATAGGCAGAATAGCCTGCAATGAGAATCGCCGGTTTAACAGTTTTAACCTGCTGCTGCAAAGCCGAATAATCCAAAAGCCCTGTCTTAGGGTTGACATCGTACACAAACGAGTGCATCATTTTGGAGGAGATATTATGACGGTATCCATGCGTCAGATGCCCGCCGGAGTTCAAGGACATCCCCATCACTTTTTGATTCATCATGAGCTGGCGGATTTTCTCGTATTCTTCAGGAGTCAGCTCGTCTAAAGATTTTTTACCCAGCCTTTCAACTTCTTTATTTTGAACCCGGTGCACCAAGACAGACCAAAAAGCGACCATATTGGCGTCCGCCCCGGAGTGAGGTTGAACGTAGGCATGCTCGCAATTAAAGATTTTCTTTACACCTTCTACCGCCAGCGCTTCAATATGATCGACGTTGTCGCAGCCTGCATAAAAGCGGTGGAAAGGGAACCCTTCGGCATATTTGTCAGTCAGAAGATTGCCCATGGCCAGCTGCACAGGGAGCGAACAAAAGTTTTCAGAAGCGATGAGCTTTAGATGAGATCGTTGATCTTTAAGCTCTTGAATAATAGCCGCAGCAATTTCAGGATAAGCCTCATGCACCGCATCGATTGCAGCTAAATAAGCAATCGGAGCCGAAGACCGTTTTCCCTCGGTGGTTTTATTAAAATATTTTTGCAAATACGACATATTCCGCATTCTGTCACAAATTCCTAATTTTCTGCATCAGGGTATTAGTGCTAAACTAATTTTTAAAGGTGCCTTTTTTTAGGAATTTCAGTATGCTTTACTTTTTCATAAAGGAAAATATGCAAACCCAAAAAGCTACAAAATATCGCTGGATAGTCGCTTCCCTTATCTTCTTTATTACGCTCGTTAATTTTGTCGACAGATCCGCCATCTCTTTTGTCATCGACCCCTTAAAACACGAGTTCCATTTCACCGATACGCAGTTTGGACTGATCCTCTCCGCATTTGCATTTGGTTATGTCTTATTAACCGCGTTTGGAGGTTGGCTTGTCGATGTGTACGGCGCCCGCTTTGTGTGGCCGCTGGCCGCTATCGCTTGGTCGATTTGCGTCGGGCTTCTTGGTTTTGCAACCGGATTTTGGGGATTTATTGGACTCAGAGCTCTACTTGGCGTCACAGAAGGCCCCCACTTTCCTGCGATGTCCCGCACCATCAGCGATTGGCTACCTGAACGAGAACGGGCTACGGCTCTATCGATCGGCCTTGTTGCCATCCCCCTCTCTGCCGTGATCGGCGCTCCGCTTACCTCCTATTTAGTCGCAGACTTTGGCTGGAGAACCATGTTTTTCTCCATCAGCGCAATAGGGATCGTTTGGGCCTTTGTCTGGTACGCCCTTTTTAGAGATAAACCCGAACATTCAAAGTATGTCAACGCAGAGGAGATGAAAATCATCTCTTCCGCTCCAAAATCCAAATTTGAAATTGAAAATACAAAGATCGATTGGCGTTTTATTCTGACCCATCCTGCCCTGATTGCCAACAACATCGCCTACTTTGCGTTCGGCTACATGCTCTTCTTTGCAACGCTATGGCTCCCCGGCTACTTCCTCTCACAGCACAATCTTAATTTGAAAAGCGTCGGCTGGTATTTAACCATCCCCTGGCTTGTTGCAGCCATTTTTTTAAAAGCAGGCGGATTTTTATCCGACTGGCTCTACCAAAAAACAGGCAGCCGGAGATTTGCCAGATCCCATCTCATATGGATCAGCCAGCTTCTTGCAGC
>JBGPMV010000044.1:0-10268 GCA_041487155.1 Rhabdochlamydiaceae bacterium | reverse complement strand
CCCATTTTCTTGAACCCGGCCTCAAAAAAGGAGAGATCGTCTCTTCTTGATTCGAAGCAAAAAACTCATCGAATGAATAGGGCGTGGTCATAAAAGCCTTTGCAGCAAGTAAACAGCGCCCAGTCCAAAGCCCATCACCGCCAAATTCCAAATGATGGCTTCCATCGCACGGTTTTTTGCTAAATACGCCATAATCCAGGCGCTGGATGCGGAAATCACACCGATGGAGACGCAGAGCGTCCAAAATCCTCCGAAGGAGCCCAGAATCGTGAGAACTCCGGCTGAAATGACGCCGACTGCTGCGCCCACGCACTGCTTTAGAGGATGTTCGTAGACTTCTAAAGTAAGCCCCATCTCTTCTTCGAGCATGACTCGCAAAAGACGGTTGTCATCCGACGAGAGCGTTGAAACAACATCTTCAAGCAGCTGCCCTGAAAATCCTTTCGCTCTATATAAAGATCTGAGCTCTTCTTCTTCTTCTTTGCGGCTATGTTCAATCTCCCACCGCTCTTCTTCAATCAGCCGGTGAAGCCGTTCAAGACGGGCCCAGCCTAAAAGCGCGCTTCGACCTACCTTCCAGATGAGGAGCCCGCAAGCGGCAGCAAAAAGAATCCAATAAGAATGTCCCACGAGTAGATATAAGATACCCAAGAGATAGGCTGTTTCCCTTGCGCTATCGGCTCCTGCGGCAAGATGTCCCGGCATTTCTGTTCCATGGATCTCTGCAGAGGCAAGCGCGCCTCTTTCTCGTGCCTCTTTCAAATGCTCTATCACTGACTTATCGCCGAAATGAGAGGGTTTCATTTTTCGAGTAGATGCGTTAGAAGTTTACAGAGATCGAGATGATCTTGCACCGCGATGATTTCTCGGATAGAGTGCATCGATAAAAGTGCCGAGCCCAGATCGACCGTCGGTATTCCCATGCGTGCAGCAAAAATAGGGCCGATAGTGCTGCCCGATAGCATATCGGAGCGGGAAGAGTATGACTGGTAGGGGAGTTTAAGCTGCTTGCACGCTGCAATAACGATCGCTGCCGTTTTGGCATCGGTCACATATTTTTTTCCGGCGTTGTATTTGATGACGACTCCTTTTCCCGGGATCGATTGATGGTTAGGATCGTACTTTTTGGGGTAGTTCGGGTTGTAAGCATGGGAGACATCGGTAGACAGACACAGCGATGACGCTTTTAGACACTGCCACTCTTCTTCATTCATCCCATAGAAATGTTGAATCCGTTTCAAGACATCGCATGTAAAAGAAGAGGCGGCGCCTTCTGCTGAATTCGATCCGATCTCTTCGGCATCCCAAAGAAACATCATCTGAAGCGTTGTGTTCATTTTTGCAGAAGCCATTGCTGCCAGGCACGCATGCGAAGAGGCGAGGTTATCCAGCCGGTAGGAGGCAAACATTTCGTTTTCCATTCCTAAAAATCGGGGCGCCTCGAGCGGAACCAAAAAGAGATCAAAAGAAAGCAAATGTTTAAAATCGACGTACATCTTTAAAAGAGGCTCTAGCTGCGGCTTTTCTGTTGGATTCAGGGTGAGAATCGGCCGGAGCTGTTCTTGTTTATCTACGGTCAGCCCTTTGTCATTGACTTCACGGTCCAAGTGGATTGCAATTTGCGGAATGATGAGAGGCGTTTCATCCAAAAAGACGAGTTTTTCTTCGATTTTTCCTTGAAGGTTTTCTACAATTATTCGACCGGCAATAGCTAAATCTCGATTGAACCAAGAAGTGAGAAGAGGGCCGCCGTAAATTTCAGTCATCAGCTGATGGAACACGCCCGATTGAACTTCAGGATTGGGTTTTAACTTGAGTCCGGGACTGTCGGTGTGGGCTCCCACAATCCGAATCCTTGAGATCTCGGTTTTAGGAAGCGTGAAGGCGCAGATCGACCCCTCGCGCTTGACAAAGTACCGCTCTCCCTTTTTGAGTTTCCACGGCTTTCCCTCTTCTAGAGGCTTAAAACCGACAGAAGAGAGCCTCTCACTGGTCGAATGTACCGCATGCCAGGGTGTTGGCGAGCTTTGGATAAAATGGATTAAATCATCGATTAGGTGGGACATAGTTCTTTAACTCCGTTCAAATATTTATGTAGCACGAGAGGGATTTCCACAGAACCATCTTTTCTTTGGTTGTTTTCTAAGAGTGCAACCATCAGCCTTGAAGTTGCAAGTCCTGAACCATTTAAGGTGTAGACAAGCTCCGGCTTATCGTCTTTGTGTTTATATCGGATGAGCGATCTGCGCGCTTGAAAATCTCCGCAGTTAGAAATCGAAGAGACTTCATAATACCGATTCTGTCCGGGCAGCCACACTTCGACATCAATGGTTTTCATCGCAGCAAACGACATATCGCCTGTTACAAGCAGCATGTTTCTATAATGGAGATTAAGCCCTTGCAAAATCTCTTCTGCGCTAGCAACCATCTGATCCATCATAGCCTCTCCTTGATCCGGAAGGGTAAAGGCAAACATCTCGACCTTATTAAACTGGTGCATCCGGATGAGACCTCTCTCCTGACTACCGGCCGCTCCCGCTTCCCGTCTAAAACAAGGCGTATAGGCGACATACCTTTTCGGAAGCTCACTCTCAGAGAAAATCTCATCGGCATGCAGCCCATTCAAAACCGTTTCCGATGTCGGAATCAAATAGAGGTGATAATCATCATCTTTGATCTTAAAAAGCTGGTTTTCAAATTTCGGAAGCTGGGCCGATCCATACATCGCTTCCGGACGAATCAGATGAGGCGGAAGCCAAAACTCAAACCCATTTTCTAAATGGATATCGATCATGTAATTGAGAAGTGCCCACTCGAGCCGCGCGCCCATATTTTTGTAAGCCGGCCATCCGCTACCCGATGTTTTTGCAGCTCTTTTAAAGTCAAAAAGATGGAGCTTTTCATTCAGCTCGACATGGTTTTTAAACTCAAAATCAAACTCCTTTTTTTCGCCCCATGATTTAATGCAGACATTATCTTTGGGATCGTACGAGATTTTAATCTCTTCCATCGGAATGTTTGGGAGAACAGAGAGCTCAGCTGTAAGCTGTTTTTCGATTTCGCTTCTCTCGTGGTTCAGCCGGCTCACTTGATCTCCGAGTCCTGCAACATCTTGCATAATCGAAGAAGTATCCTCGCCCTTTCTTTTCTTCTCGCCGATTTCTTTAGAGATCGCATTTCGTTTTGCTTGGGAGTTTTCAACCTCAATGATCACTTCTCGAATCCGCTCATCGAGTTTTAAAATCGATTTCAAACTGATAGAAGGATCTTTTCTCTTTAGAAGCTCCTCCACTTTGGCAGCATCTTTTCTAATAAGCTTAATGTCTAACATATTTCCTACAGGTTCAAAGCTCTTATCATACGCAAATCCTACCCACTCTGTACATGAGAATTTTCACCCAATTGAAAACCTCTTTTACAAAATTCTGAAAAAAGATATATTCGTAACCAGTTTCAAATTTTCATGAAAAAACAAGGAGATATCATGACTTCATCTAACTTTTTTAATCATATGATAAACGGGTCTGCTCGTACTGCACTCGTTATTTTACCAGCATTGAAAGGTTCAATGTGTTTGGTTTCACTCGCTAACAAAACTTTTAATCTGGGTTTAAAAGGCTTTTTTCATTTGCTTGGATATCAAGAAGCAAAGCCAGGTAAAGCAGATGTGCCAGCTGCTGATCTGTCTCGTATGACAAAAGCGTATAACTTTGTCCATTCATACGTGCCAAAAGGCATTACTGACCAGAAAGATGCTTATAAAGATTTGGGGATCGTTGATCTAGCTAAAGGTGCGGCTTTTTATACAGCAACAACGATGGTTTCCATCTTTGTTCTCAATAAGCTGCTCGGTCCAGCACCGGAACTCTATAACTCCGTTGCTAAATATGCTGGCAGCCCAATAAGAATGGATGTAAATTATGACGTTATCCAGTTGGCCATTAACTATGTAACAAAAAAAGCTTAACCCACCTTTATTGGTGGAGTTAAAACTAACTCACCCTCCTTCGGGAAGGTGAGTTTTTTATTCCCCATGAATACAACTAAAAATTTTAATACGCGTTTTTAACTCTAATTGCCAAGATCTCTTTTCTGTGGTACGATAGACCAAAATTGACAGCGGTGTATAATGAAGAAAAATGCCTATCCAGCAGCTCAAAACCCCCTTATTCTCCGTTTTCACCGTCTAATCGACGCGTTTGCAAAATCGGATGATGAACGGGATTTCTATCTCGATCGCATAGAGGGGTTTATCCTCTTTGTAGACCTTGATAAAGGGCAAAAAGAGCTCGACGATTTAGCGACAGAACTGGTCGAACATGGCGATCGATATGCCATTATCCCGAAGATGACTTTCTACGAAACAAAAAAGTTTATGGAGGGGTTTGTCAATGAAAAAGTTTACGATATCGATACCAAAGAAAAGCTCCTCGATGTCATTCAATCCAAAGAAGCCCGGGAAAACTTTTTAGAATTCATTTACGACCACTTAGCAGAACTTGAAAAATGGCAGCAATATTACGTCGAGCGGATGAGAATCCGTTTGATTGAGTGGCTCAGATCCCAAGAGTTTGCTTTTGTCTTCGAAGAAGATCTCGATATTCCAAAGATTGTGATGGAGAAAGTCAAGCAGCAGCTTTTTGAGTCTAAAGTGGGCAAAGATGTAGCCGGTGCGCGCGATACTCTTTCAACCAAAGCAAAAACCTATTACTCGAGCGAAGCGCTCAATCCCCGTCCTAAACGGGGCCGCCCTCCTAAGCAGCAAGTTAAAGTCGAAGTGGAGCCTCAACTCACCGGAGATATTTTTACAACGGTTCCTCTTCTTTGCAGAATATTCCTTTATCTCCCTGATATTACAAGCGCCTCTGCGATTACATTCTCGTCCCGTTACGACTCAGAAGCCGAGCTTCTTGCAAGCCTTCGCGGCACTGTCCGAGTTAAAGTTGATACCAAACTGGAAGCGTTATCTCAACGGCTTGAATCGTTAAGACAACTCTCCAGCCGTCTTTCAGGCATTGAAGACATTGTAGGTGAGCGCGAGACCAAGCTGTTGAAAGCGGTCTCTCAGCAAGAGCCTGCGGCTCCTGCAGCTTCTGAAGAAGAAGCTCCCAAGAAACGGGGACTTTTGGATGTTGTGAAAGGCTTCTTGCCGCGCCGCAAGGAGAAAAGGGTGGAGGGTGAAGAAGCTCAGCCCAAAACTCAAGCCGTCAAAAAAGTTACACCCATTCAATATAAAAAGAAAACATAATGAACCCTGTTTTAGAGATCGATGCAACACTTGCCTTAAGAACATTTGAAGCGATGCTGTTGACGCGCTACATGGATGAGAAATGCTTTAAACTTTCCCGTCAAAATAAAGGGGGGACGTTTCAGCTTTCTGTCGCAGGCCATGAGCTCATCGGCGTCACATGCGCGCTGCATCTGGTTCCTGGAAAAGATTGGGGTCTTCCTTATTATAGGGACCGAGGGTTTGCTTTAGGATTGGGATCATCGCTGACCGATTTATTAGGAGCCTTTTTGGCTCGCGACGTTCCTCACCATTCCGGCGGACGCATGATGCCGGAGCATTTCGTGCATAAACAGCTTCGCCTCCCTTGTCAATCCAGCTGCGTCGGCTCTCAATTTTTACATGCCGTTGGCATTGCCAAGGGGATTCAGCTGACAGGCACAGATGAAGTGGTCTACGTCTCTGCCGGCGAGGGAGCGACTTCACAAGGCGATTTTCATGAAGCTCTTAATTTCTCCTGCATTCATAACCTAGGCGTGATTTTTGTCATTCAAGATAACGGTTGGGCAATCTCTGTTCCTCAAAAAGAGCAGACGGCCGGCGGCTCGATTGCTCCGATTGCACGGGGGTATGAAGGGCTTGCTGTGTTCGAAGTCGACGGATGTGATTTTGAAGAGACCTCCAAAGCGGCTAAAGATGCTGTAGAGAAAGCCCGCTCCGGAAACGGACCGAGCCTGATTGTTGCAAAAGTTCCGCGCATAGGGCCTCATAGCAACAGTGATGATCCTTTAAAATACCGGGAAAAAGTGTGTCTCGATTCTGAAAAAGCCAAAGATCCTATTCCTCGCATGCAAGCGTGGCTTTTAGAGAAGGGTTTTGCAACAGCTGTTGAGCTTGAAACGATGAAAAAGAGTGCCTTTGATCAAATTGAAGAAGCTGCTGCTTTCGCAGAAAGCATTCCATTCCCTGACAAATCAACGGCAGATCTTAAAGTTTTTGCAGATACGCCGGAAATTCCGATTCAAGAGCCAAAAATTATCGGAGAATCGGTTGTGATTGTCGATGCTTTGAACCATGCGCTCGATGAAGAGATGGCACGCGATCCCGGTGTGGTGGTTTTTGGAGAAGATGTCGCTCATGGAAAAGGAGGCGTCTTTGGAGTTACGCGCCACTTAACTGCGAAATACGGCAAAGATCGATGCTTTAATACTCCTCTTGCTGAATCGACTGTCATTGGAATCGCTCTCGGAATGTCTCTTGTAGAAAATATCCGGCCCGTCGCTGAAATCCAATTTGCCGATTATCTTTGGACAGGAATTAACCAACTTTTTAATGAAGTGGCAAGCTTTCACTACAGATCTAACGGGGAGTTCAACCTTCCCCTCGTCATCCGGATGCCGTACGGCGGATATATACAAGGCGGACCGTACCACTCGCAAAGCATTGAGGCCTTTTTAGCCCACTGCCCCGGTCTTAAAATTGTGGTTCCTAGCAACGCCTCCGATGCAAAAAGACTTCTTAAAGCTGCAATCCGCGATCCGAACCCTGTGATTTTCTTAGAGCATAAAGGGATCTATCGTCAGCGCGTTTTCTGTGCACAGCCGGAACCGGGCCCGGACGATCTTCTTCCCCTTGGAAAAGCCCATGTGGTACGAGAAGGCTCAGATGTGACTTTTGTCGGATGGGGCATGATGCTCTCAATGGTCTCTGAAATTGCCGAAGTGCTTTCTCAAGAAGGAATCAGCGTCGAAGTCATTGATCTTCGAACCATTGTTCCTCTCGACATTGAAACAGTCTTAGCCTCTGTTAAGAAAACAGGCAAACTTGTCATTGCTCACGAAGCGCCTAAATTTGGAGGCTTTGGAGCTGAAATCTCTGCTCAAATCATGGAGCAAGCGTTCCCTTACCTCGATGCGCCCGTTGCGCGCGTCGGCGGAAAAAACTGTGCAGTTCCCTACTGCAAAGATCTCGAAGATGCCGTCCTTCCGCAAAAGCACGATCTAGAAAAAGCCCTCCGCGAACTAGCCCTTTATTAGACCTACCATCATCCATTAGATTTCATTACGGCTCGAATACATAATTTTGTGCTTGAAGCTAAATGTCTGTAAAATCCGTTGTCCTTTCAAGATAAAATCTTTATAGTGATGGCCAATAGGAATTGAGACATTGGGTAGAAGTATTACAAAACGATAAATTATGTATTCGCAAGAGCAGCTTATTGAAAAATTCAAGCAGTACGGGCAAATGCCTGCGGAAACAGAATGGTTGGAGCTCAAGGAAGCAAAACATAGCTTTGATTTCGACCGGCTTGGAGAATATTTTTCTGCCATTAGCAATGAAGCCAATCTTAAGGGTCAACATTTTGGTTGGATCATTTTTGGAATCAAAGACAAGCCCCCCAGAGAGATAGTTGGAACTCAGTTTAGAATGGATGTTTCCAGTCTAAATAATCTAAAACATGAGATTGCTAAACAGACAAATGGTCTGACTTTTCAAGAAATCTACGAGCTCAAAATTCCTGAAGGCAGAGTTTTAATGTTTCAAATCCCATCGGCTCCTGCGGGAATGCCCACGAGTTGGAAAGGACATTATTACGGACGGGATGGAGAATCTCTCACTTCGCTTTCAATGCAAGAAATAGAAACGATCCGGCATCAAATAGAAGCATTAGATTGGAGTGCACAAATTTGTGCAGAAGCCACAGTAGATGACTTGGACGCTGAAGCTTTAAATATTGCGAGAACGAAATTTCAAGAAAAGCACGCAGGTACTCGATTAGGTCAAGATGTAGAACAATGGGATGACATGACGTTTCTTGATAAGGCGAAGCTAACAAGAAATGGCAAACTTACACGAACGACAATATTGCTCTTAGGAAAACCTGAGGCGGCTCATTATTTAAATCCTCATCCAGTTCAAATTACATGGAAATTGGAGGCAGAAGAAGAGGCTTATGCGCACTTTGGAACGCCGTTTCTTCTTAGCGTTGAAGAAGTTTTCAAACATATACGCAATATAAAGTTCCGATTTCAGCCACTCAATCAATTGATTCCTATTGAATTGAGCAAATATGATTCCAAAATTGTGTTAGAAGCTCTTAATAATTGCATCGCGCATCAAGATTATACTCAGTTTGCTCGTATCATAGTGACGGAAAAAATAGATCGGTTGATTTTACAGAATATTGGTGGATTTTATGATGGCGCAGTAGAAGATTATGTTTTACGAGAACGCACACCAGAACGCTATCGTAATTCTTTTCTTGTTCAGGCCATGGTTAATTTGGATATGATCGATACTATGGGTATGGGAATCAGACGCATGTTTTTAGAGCAACGCAAGAGATATTTTCCTCTCCCTGAATACGATTTGGAGGATTCCAATCATGTGAAGCTCGTCATTTATGGCAAGTTAATCGATGAGAATTATAGTCGCATCCTGATTGAAAATCAGGATTTGTCGATTGCCGTAGTCATTGCTTTAGATAGTGTTCAGAAAAAGCGGAAAATTTCTAGGAGCTCTTTATTAATGCTTAAGAGGAAAAAGCTTGTAGAAGGACGTTATCCCAATTTATTTGTATCGGCTTCTATTGCTCAGGCTACTAACAATCGTGCTCAATATATTAAGAACCGCGCGTTTGATTCCGATCACTATAAGCAAATGATTCTCAAATTTATAGATCGATATGGAACTGCCACCAGAATAGAAATCGACACTTTAATTATGGACAAATTGCCGGAGATTTTAGATGAAGCTCAAAAGAAAAATAAAATTGGCAATTTGATCTCACAAATGAGAAAAACTGGGTTGATACGAAATGACGGTGCTCATAAGCGCCCAAAATGGGTCCGTAGATAGTGTGCAATTTACGAGTAAAATCGACGGATTTACGAGTAAATTACGAGTAAATTACGAGTAAATTGTGCTTATATGACTAATAATGAAAGACTTGGATCTTTAACAGAACATGTGCCAAATATTGAGTAAAACCGACAAAATAACGTGTAAATGACGAGTAAGATCAACAAGTTTACGAGTAAATCATACATATGTGGCTGAAGATGAATAGGTTGAATCTTGCAAAAGATGTGATAGATGCTTTGCGCAATCATCAAGATAATGTGCAAATTACGAGTAAAGCTTGTATATATGTCTAATAATGAATGATTTAAATTGTTTATACGAGCTGGCTCTTTATCAGCAGCATATACTCAAGTCGATTAAGATCGTTCTTGTTCGTAGATCAGATAGGCTTGCTCAAGAACTTCTTTTCTGAAAAGTTTACTAATATCCTCGGGAGTTCTTAAGTCTATCTCTCGACCAAGGTTTTCGGAAAGTTCTTCTTTCATTTCGACAAAACCAAAAAGTCCTGGAATGTGTTTTGGATCAAATTCTACTAAAATATCAATGTCGCTGGTTTCAGAAAATTGATCTGTTAAAACAGAACCAAAAAATGCCAACTTAATGATGTGGTGCGATTTGCAGAATTCTTCAATCCAGGTTTTTGGAATTTCAATTTTAGGTTTGCCGCTTGCCATTGCAAATCTTATAGCATGGTGAGGGTAAATTGAACAAAATCAAACAGTTCTGAGGCACTCTTGGTTCTTTTGTGCGAGCGCGTGAACTTTGGTTTCAACTTTTGCTGCAAGGAGCGCTTTCTTGTCTTGATCGCTGAGCTCTTGCCAAGAGTGGAAGAGAGCATCGAGAAGTAGCTTTTGCTTGCCTGAGAGATCTGCGGAGAAGACGGGATCATCTACTGCGCTTTTTAAATCAGAGGCGTTTAATAAAAGTGCGTTGAGAGTGCTTTCAACGTTTTTTGAATGATCCATATAATTTTTTTCCTCATAGGCTGCATATTCTCCTTCTTAAGGAGAGGAAAAAAATATGTCAAATAATTTCTTTAAAAATAGATAGATTTGCTGATTTCATGTTGATAGGCGATGGAAAGCTCGGTAGGTAGCTGGAGTGAATCAAGCGCCTTTTGAATGATCGCGCGGGCTTTTTCAGGGTGGTTGCACTCTTCGGAAAGATGGGCGAGGTG
>JBGPMV010000043.1:0-10405 GCA_041487155.1 Rhabdochlamydiaceae bacterium | reverse complement strand
GGGCTCGCTCCCCTCGACAATGTTGTATAGCGGCACGTACTCTAATCCGTTTCGTGCTTACCCTATCGCTTGTCTGCAACCAGAGTTTCGAGAGGGCAGAACTGAGGAAGCATTCTGCCGTCGGTCTTTGGCCTCTATACAACGTAGCTATCTTAAAGATAGCTTAGTCTGGTCAACCAGGGCTTGTTAGTTTCCCTCCAAGCCTCTCCCTTTTAGGGAGGGGTAGTTTACTGAAACAATTCCCCCGATTCCTCTTCTTTAAGACGTTTGAGCCATTGCAGGATCTCTGCCATGGCCTCATACGTATCCTCAGGTATATAATCGCCGATTTTCCCTTTCTGGAAAAGGATTTGTGCAAGATTGACGTTTCTCATGATCGGAACGCCGGCTTCTTGCCCGAACTTAATAATCTGATCTGCAACAATTCCCTGCCCCATGGTAATGATCTTCGGCGCAGGCTCTTTTTCTTCATCATACTCGATGGCAACGGCCAGGTGAACCGGGTTGGTGATGATCGCCCGTGCCCGCCGGGCTGACATGGGCCCTTCTTGGTAAGCGATCTCATGGGCTGTTTGCCTTCTGCGGCTTTTGACGTGCGGGTCGCCTTCCGTATCTTTGAACTCCTGCTTAACTTCAAATTTTTCCATCTTCATTTCCTTGCCGAAATTATATTTTTGGAAGGCAAGGTCAAACATCGCAATGATGATAAAAAATACTCCAACGCGGATGATCACTTTGACAAGAAAGTCTGAAAAGACTTGCGCCGCACCCAAGACGGGGATGCCGGCTGTCGAGATAATTTCAGGGATGCTGTTGTAAATCACCGAGTAGATCAAGATCATTGCAACGGAAATTTTCAAAATCGATTTAAGCAGCTCGATCCATGTTTTGAGCTTAAACATGTTTTTGATATTCGTCACGGGATTGAGGCGCTTCAAATCAATTTTAAGCACTTCACTGGAAAAAACAGGTCCAATCACTAAGAAGGAGACTAAGACGCCGACCATCGCCGTCACAACGGCAATCGGAACGCTGCTTTCTAAAATCACTTGGAGGGATTGAACGAGTATGCCTGTAATCCTTGAAGAAAAATCGCCGGTGCCCCCAATGCTATGAAATGTTGCGACCATGAATCCGGCCAGCTGCTGAAAAAGATATTTTGTCATAAACAGAGTCGCTGCAATAGAGGTAACGAATGTGAAGGCGGAAGGAAAATCTTGAGACTTGGCGACCTGCCCCTTTTTGCGCGCATCGCGCAGCTTCTTCGGGGTCGCCTTTTCTGTTTTTTCGGCCATAGATATCGGCCTTACTTATCGCACTTTCAGCAAAACACGTCAATACTTAGAAAGAGCGTTTCAGTTGAAACGAGAATCGCGAAAGATCTCCGCTCAAAGAGACTCGCAGCGCCTTTCCTTCTTCCACCACCTTTAAGATCGACTTGGATGTATAGCCTGAGGGGAGAATGGTATAGGTTCCTTCTAGAAAGTTTTTTGAATCATGATGGAGAGGAAATGTGCATTGAACAATTTCCGTGAGACTAAGTGGGAATTTAAAGGAAAAACTTGACTCAGTGGTTGTGTATTGGAGAGGGGTTTTGTCAGCTGTTAATCCTTGGAATTGAATAAACCAATTACTTAAATCACTTACTTTAATCATTAAGTTCTCCTAAAAATCATTATATCAATATTTGTAATAAAAATGCTAATACAAACTTGAGGAGAGTTTGTGGTTAGTGTAAATGAAAATTTAAACACTTTATCTCGGAGAGTTGAAATTCTCACGAGGCCGGGCCCTCTGCGAAATCAAGCCTTAGAGCAGGTCACAAATGCGATCTACGAGTTAAACACGCAGCTCACCACAGAAGAACACACAACGGAAGAGTGGATTCAAATATATGATACTATATGCGAATATTCAAAAATAGACTTTATGCCTGAGAGTTACTATGGCAAATTTAAAAGAATTTTTGTAGGGGCAATTTACGGTGAACCTAAAGCTCTTGTAGAGTCGATGATCTCTTATGCAGAACAAGGAAGAGCAGAGTCGATTACCAAGTTCTACCAGGACGAAGAGCGGCGTGTCCAAAATGAGTGGCGGAGCTATTTTTTATCCGGTTCTGCCAATGCTGCAGATGTCAGAGGAGTGATTCTTTCTCATAGAGCCGAGAGACCGCGGGTCATTTTGTCTTTGCAGGAAGAGGCCACGTTAATCCATAGGGTGATTGATCAGCTCCATTCTCCTAATAAAACAGCGGCCATCGTGGCTTTTCAAAATCAGCTTGAGGCGGGGCTATTTTCACTCCAGAGCGGTCTTGCAGCAGCCGAAGCCGCCGGTCCGAAAGAAAAAGGCGTCCTTCTTTTAGAACCAGACTTAGCAAGTACGGCTCCGGAATCGATCAATAAATTGCGAATCGCCAGGCTCTATCGATTGATGCATCTTCAGGCGGTTTACGATAGAGCAATGAAGGATCCGGGCAGCCCAGTCGCCACCAAATTTTTTCCTTCAACCTATGGTTGGTTTATCGGCGGCTTTCAATCCCTTCCTAGGTTCTCGCTTTTGGAAATCGAAATGCAGAAAATTGCGAGAGAAAATGGAATCAAGGTTATTGGTGATAGGCGGTTGAATGCAGATAGGATTCCAGTAGAGATAACGGATCAATATAGACTAGATGTGATGTTGAATAATGCATCGCTTGCCGAAACTCAGGGATGGGGGGCTTTGGGTCCCTTTGTGCAAGATATAGTCGATTTTAGCTCAAACGGGGAAATCCGAATCCCTCGTATGAGGCATCACATGGAAGAGCAGGGGACTGCTCGAGCGGACTGTACGGAGTGGGTGCTCGAGTATCGAAAAGAACGGTCTGATCAGTGGAGAGAAATTATCGAAAAAGAGCTTGCCGAACCTGATGTTCTCGGGGCTGTTTTTATGAACGACTTGCCGTTAAAAGCGATTTCTTTGGCAGACTCTTTAAAGTGCCAGCCTATGATGAATCTCACCTATAATGAGGGTGGAAACACGCTCATCGGCCAAAGAGGAAATAAGCCGTATGTGATCATCGGGCTAGATTCTTATGCCGTCTCAAAAAAGCTCATGGAAAAAGACTTAGGCCGTTCTATCTCTGAAGAGGAGGTGCGCCTGGCTTTTGCCATTGATTATGGAGTGTTACAAGAGAACATCTACTTTGTTGAGCAGCCGGGTGATTTCCATCTGGACATGAGCATGGCCATTGTCGGAGAAAATGCCATTCTACTCAATGATTCTGTGCAGGCCTATGAGATGTTTGTAGATGAGCAACGAAAATGGCAGGCAGAGTATGTACGCTCTCATCCGGAGCATTCTAAAACTATTGAGGGAAGGATCGAACAAACCAGACAAGAAAGCGTTGTTCGTAAAAGAATGGAAGACATTACAGCAGACCAGCTTGAAAGACAAGGTTTCAAAGTCATTCGGGTTCCGGGTAAATTTAACTATATCAATCAAGTCCCTGCGATGAATCTTTTTAACATGGTCACAGCGCGGACTCCCGAGGGAAAGAATATTGCCGTGATGCTGGGATGCGTGAATCAAAAGTACCAAGAGATGTTTGCCGAGGTGATAACGACCCTTTGCGATCAAAAAATCGATCAATTGTATTTTCTCGATCTTCAATCTTCACAAGAGTCTCTTACGAGGTTTGGCGGCATTTCATGCCGCACTAAGACGATTCCGCTTTAAGTGAAAGTATACTGCTGGAAATCGATGATTTTTCCGGGGAAGCCGAGCTCTTTCTTTGCTTGCTCTAAGGCGCGCTCCTCTCTTTCGAGTGTTGCAGGATTGTCTGTGTCCCAGGAGGCTTGAATGATTTCGAAGCGGCCTTGGAGGTCCTGGGTGATGAAGTCGATCTCGTATCCGCCTGATGTTTTATAGTAAAATACTTTTTTCCCTTGCCGGCGCAAGTCTAAATAAATTTGGTTTTCAAAGGACTTTCCAATGTTGGATTCTAGATTAAAAGTACTGGCGTGCGTCAGTCCGTTGTCAATGGAATAGATTTTCTTTGGTGTTGTGTGAGCGTGTCTTAACGACTCTGAGAAGATGGGAACGGTGAAAATAAGAAATGCATCTTCAATGTAGCTAAGGTAGGAGTGCAAAGTATCTTTTCCGACTATGTATCCCTGGCTTTTAATATCTTTGTAAAATTTGTTAATCGAAAATAAGGATGACGTATTCTTGATCAAGAATCCGATAAAATATTTCAGCAGGACAATATTGCTAATATCGTGTCTTTCGACAATATCTCTAAAAATGACTGTTTCTACATAGTTTTGGAGAGTCTCTAGTTGTTCATTAATGGGAAGCGATTGAATCCCCGGAAAACCTCCTATGCGCAAGAACTCTAATAAATATTTTTGCTGAAAGTCTTGTTGGATCTGTCCGTAGGGCTTGGTATGAGGGGCATAGCTGTGCGTGGTCAAATATTCAGAATAGCTATAGGGTAGAATTTCAATGGCAATAGAGCGGCCTCTCAAAGAAGTAGCGATTTCTTTACTTAGAAGTTTTGCTGAAGAGCCGGTGATATAAATTTGAATGTTTTTTGTATCGAGCAGCCGTCTTAGCACCAAAAACCACTGGTCAACATTCTGAACTTCATCGAGAAAGAGATAGCAGGGACGATGATGGTTTTCAGGGTACAAGGTGTACCAGGCATCGATCATCTGTCCCATGGCTTTATAATCCATAGGCAGCAATCGGTCGTCTTCAAAGTTGATAAATAAAATCTGAGATAGAGGGATGCCGTCTTTGAGTAAATCTCTAATTGTTTGATACAAAAAGTAGGTTTTACCCGAGCGTCTCATTCCGACTGCAACTTTGATTAAGCCTTTAGCCTCAGGAAATTTATAAGCTCGCCGGGTGCATTGACTGGTCTGCTTTAAAGACTCGTGAAACCCTTCTTGAATACTCTGTAAAATATTTTCCATATATAGCTGTCCTTCCCTATAAGGACAAGATTAGCATATCCTGTCCTTCTCCACAAGGACAGGAATGGCATATCCTGTCCTTCCCTATAAGGACAGCTTTGCAAGACGTTGATATACAATATGTTGAGATGAAATCTTAGAGTTATTTACTCAAAAGAGCGCGGATCTAACACCACGTGTTTGATTTTGACTCTGTCGTAGGTATAGGTAATGTGGACAAGACCGTCCGATGTTTGGATGGCTGCCGGATAGGAAAATTCTCTGTCGGGATTTTTTAAGTCGTTTTCTAGTTCTACAACTCGGTGCCAAGAGGTGCCGCCATCGTTAGAAAGGTCGACAAAGAGGGTGTTACGGAGACCCCATACATTGTCTGGTTCGTTTGTTGAGTTGTTGAAAACAAGAAGCGCTCTGCCATCGGCAAGTGTTAAAGCTTCTACGGCTGCATTGGGGTTGGGAAGCTCGGTAGGCTCTGCATCGCTCCAGGTTAATCCGTCTCCTGAACTTGCCAGGCAGACTCTGCCGGTATCCCTAGAGCGCAGCGCCATTTTGAGCTCGTTATCTTTACCTTTAAAAAAAGAGGGCTGAATAACGCCAAAAACATTAGTTTTAAGGTTGATGGGATTACTTTTTGTCCAAGTCCGGCCATGGTCTCGCGTGATTTCGACCCAGGAGCCCCACCGCTTATACGATTCGATCGATGAGCCGCATAGGAGCGTTCCGTCATCTAGAAGGAGCGGTTTGCTTCGAACGGGGCCTAAAACTCCTGCGGGAAGAAGCTCGGGATTGGACCATTCATTCCCTTGCGTTGTCGACCGTTTTAAAAATCCTGACCAGGTTTGGGGGCTAGGTCCTCCTTTGTAAAATAGGAGCACTTCTCCTGACGGCATCGTGAAAAGAACGGGGTTCCAGCAGGGGGTTTTTTCAACTTCTGCAACTTTTTTGGGATCAGACCAGCTGTTTTCTTCAAGAGAAGAGAGCCAAATGGCCACATCGGGATTTCCTTCGGCTGTTCCGGCAAAGTACGCGCATAAAATGTGTCCGGGAGAGGTCTCGGTGAGCGTCGATGCATGGCAGCTTGCAAAGGGAGCTTTTGTAAAAACAAATTCTTCCTTAACGATCGCAGGACGTGCGGCTGTTAGAAAAAGACCGATTGTGAGTGCAAAGGCTGTTTTGAAAAGTTTCATGATTGGATTGTATGAGTTGTATGAATTAACTTCTGGCCTCTAGGAGATAGAGGAAGACATCGAGGCCTCCGTTTACAAGCGGGATGGGTTTCATGAGCTTGCCAGGGAACCGGATGGGCAGGCGTGGGTTGGGGGTGAGGATGGCGGCGTGGGCTTTAGACTCACAGGTGGTTTCTAGGAATTGAGAAAGGGCGGTGTAGGGATCGATGTTAGATTTCATGCGCATGCCATAGGGGGGATTGGTGACAACGAGGTTGGGGATTTGGGGCGGGCGGAAAACGCGGATATCGCTGTGCTGGAAGTGAACGGGAAGGCCGGTGGAAGCGCCGGTTGCTCTACAGGCTTCGATGGCGTTGAGATCGCGGTCTCCGCCAAAGATGGTGTAGGGTTTGATGGGATGTCTTTTGCGCTGGATCGAGTCGAGGTAGTTATCAAAAGTCGTTTGTGAAAACTCGGGGTGTTTAAAAAAGCCCCAGGACGATCTATAAAAGCCGGCGGGTGTTTCGGATGCGATCATCGCCGCTTCCCATAAAAAGGTTCCTGATCCGCAATACGGATCGCAGAGGATATCACCCGATTGGTAGCCTGCAAGCCTTAAGATTGCAGCCGCTAACGTTTCTTGGAGGGGAGCTTCGACGGTTGAAATCCGGTAGCCGCGTTTAAAGAGCGGGGCTCCGGAGGTATCAAAGCTGATCGTTGCTTTATCTCTGTAGATAAAGAGATTGAGTTGGATCGCGGGGTTTCTGAGCTCGACAGTAGGGCGATTGCCTGTTTTTTCACGGAAGTAGTCGCAGATGGCGTCTTTAACAACGAGCCCTGCAAAGTGGCTATTTTTAAATCCTTCATTCATGGTGACGTTGGCATCGATGGCAAAGGTGGTGTCTAGGTTGAGCCATCGGTCCCATTCAATGGAGAGGGCTTCTTTATAGAGGGTATCTCGATCGAGGCATTCAAAGAGTTTAAGGGGCCATAGGACGCGGGTAGCCAGACGGCTCTCGAGGTTGACGCGGTAGACGTTTTCCATGGTGGCTTCGATGGAGGCGCCGCGGGGCCATTTACGCGCGGGGATGCCCAAAGAGTTCAGCTCTTCAGCGAGGAGGGATTCGAGTTTCGGTGGGCAAGAGATAAATATATGCATAGGATCCTCTAATTATGGTAGAAAAGTATCACGTCGCCGTCTTGGACGAGGTAGTCTTTTCCTTCGGAGCGTGCTTTTCCGGCTTCTCGCGCTCCGACTCTTCCTTTGTAGTTCATCATGTCAGTAAAGGCGACGACTTCGGCTCGGATAAATCCTTTCTGGATGTCGGTGTGGATTTTACCGGCGGCTTCTTGAGCGGGCGTTCCTTTGAGGATAGGCCAGGCGCGTGTTTCAATCTCGCCGGAGGTGATATACGTGATGAGGTCGAGGGTGGAGAAAGCGGCGCGGATGAGGCGTGTAAGGCCTGTCTCTTCGATGCCGAGCGATTTTAAGTATTCGGAAGCTTCCTCAGGAGAGAGTTGCGAGAGCTCTTCTTCGAGTTTGGCGCAGATCGGGATGACAAGATTGCCTTCTTTCGCGGCGTGGTCGCGGACTTTTTGAACCAACTCATTTTCCATGGAGGGGAGGGACGCTTCGCTGACGTTTGCGACGTAGAGCACTTTTTTATTTGTAAGAAATGGATACGAGGCGATGTGCTGCAGCTCTTCCGGAGTGCCTTTAAAGGTTCTCAGCGGCTGATTTGTGTTGAGATGGGTTATTGCTTTTTGGAGGGTTTCAAAGATATCAGCGAACTCTTTTTTTGCTTTGAGTTGTTTTTCGAGTTTTTTTGCGATGTTATCGGCCATTTGAAGATCAGAGAGGACGAGCTCTAAGTTGATCACTTCGATGTCGGAGAGAGGATCGACTTTTCCGGCAACGTGGATGACGTCGCTGTCTTCAAAACAGCGGACGACTTGGATGATCGCGTCGGTTTCGCGGATGTTGGTGAGGAATTGATTGCCGAGACCTTCTCCTTCAGAGGCGCCTTTGACAAGTCCTGCGATATCGACAAAGGTTACGGTTGCAGGGACAATTTTTTTACTCTGAGACATTTTGGAGAGTTCATTCAGGCGCGGGTCGCCGACTTCGACGATTCCGACGTTAGGGTCGATGGTGCAAAACGGATAGTTGGCAGCTGCCGCTGCCATTTTGCGAATAAGGGCATTAAAAAGCGTCGATTTTCCGACGTTGGGAAGTCCTACGATTCCGCATGAGAGTCCAGCCATAAACTACCTTTTTTGTGACCGAGCCATTGTTGGGCTTGATCGAGTTGATGATTTTTAATAAGCGAGCGTATGTGACGGGAAGAAATAATGTGTCCGTCCATAGTAAATTTAGGGAGGAAAACGGTTTTAAAGCCGAGTAACGGCAGCGTTTCTCGGTTTCCTGCGCCGCCAGCTCCGATGCGGATGTCTTCTCCGCCGACAAGAGTGGAGAAGGGGAGTTTTTCTCGAAGGTCTTTTAAGAATTGATCATAGGGGATTTGCGAGAGAGCTTTTGTGAAGGGAACCACAATTGTTAAAGCGATGCCAAACTCTTCAAATAGTTCTAGTTTTTCTTGGAGTGTGAGGATCGGTGCGGGGACTTCGGAGGGGCGTAAGATTTCTGCAGGGTGATTGGAAAATGTAAAAACGACAGGAGTGCCGTGTTTTTTTAACTCTTGGAAGAGGCGTTGGTGGCCGAGGTGGACGCCGTCAAAGCTGCCGATGGTAAGCGCTATGGGTAGGGGAAGAGGGGGGATGTGGTCCAGAGAGTTTAAAATGATCATAGATAGAGTATGTCTCCCGGGATGCTTTCGGAGATATGATAAGAGCCGCAGCGCAGGCGGCGCAGCTCCGAGAGGTGGGCGCCGCAAGTGAGGAGCGCGCCAAGATCGTGCGCAATGGAGCGGATATAGGTTCCTTTGGAGCAGACGATATGGAGTTTTAGCGTAGGGTAGGTGTAGGAGATAAGCGTTGTTTTCATTGTAACGAGGACGGGGGCGCGGGGAACCTCGATGCCTTTACGAGCCAGTTTATAGAGCGGTTTGCCTTGGATTTTTTTGGCAGAAAACATGGGAGGGGTTTGCTGCACGGTTCCTTGAAAGTTTAAAAGGGCTTTTTCGATTTCGGCAAGGGTGGGGATGTAAGAAGAGGTGGAAGTTGTTTGTCCATCGCAGTCGTAGGAGTCGGTAGAGATTCCGAGCGTGGCGGTGGTTTCATATTCTTTTTCTGAGGAAAGATAGGTGTCAGACAGGCGTGTAAACTCTTTTCCGATAAGTAGAATCATGAGTCCTGTTGCAAAGGGGTCGAGCGTGCCGGCATGGCCGATTTTTTGGACGCCTGTTTTTTTGCGCAGCGCGGTTACAAGGCTGAACGAGGTCTTTCCGCGAGGTTTATCGACGAGAAGGACTCCCTTATTAGTTCCTGGATCGTTAAGATTCTTCAGGAGAAGTGGGGCGATTTTGTTGTTCTTCATGGATTTTCTCTAGAAGGCTTTGGATGCGGATCTCGTCTTCCAGGGTGTCGTCCATATGGAAAGTGAGAGAGGGGAAATACCGCATCACGACTTTTTTAGCGGCTCTTGTTGAAATGTAGCCTGCTGCGGATTTAAGGGCTTTTAAGGTCGCTTTCTTTTCAAGATCGGAGCCGAGCATGCTGACATAAACTTTTGCATAGTGGAGATCTTTGGTGATTTCGACTTTTTTAATGGTGATCAGAGATGAAATTTTCGGGTTGCGGATTTCACGCATGATCACTTCTGCAATGACTTCTTGAAGGAGGGAATTGAGCCGGTCGGTTCTTTGGATCATTAGAGTTCCGGTGTGAGGTAGGTGACATCGTAGGCTTGGAGAATGTCCCCTTCTTTAAAGTCGTTAAAGCCTTGGAGAAGGACGCCGCACTCATGTCCTTTGGAGACTTCGCGCACATCTTCTTTCACTTTTTTAAGAGAGGCGATAGGCCCTTTCCAAATCACTTGCTTATCGCGGACAACGCGGACGTGGCAGGACCGTTTGATGGTTCCTTCGGTAACTTGGCATCCGGCGATGTTGCCGATCTGGGACGATTTAAAGACGGCCTTGACAGCGATTTCACCCACATCATTTTCTTGAGCGATCTTATCGAGCAGGGAAATCATGATCTCTTTCACATCATCGACAGCGTGGTAGATGATGTCATGGAGCCTGACTTTCACGTGGAGCTCTTTAATCAGCGATTCGGCACGGGATTCAACTTGGGTATGGAATCCAATGATCATTGCTTTAGAGG
>JBGPMV010000042.1:0-10538 GCA_041487155.1 Rhabdochlamydiaceae bacterium | reverse complement strand
TAAAGCCATGGATAAAACTACCCTATGAGAAAATGGGAATGATGGCAAACTTGTGAAACAATCGGCGAAGAGCGTAGTGCGGTAACTCCGCATGCTACGATCTGTGAGGGGTGGAGAGCGAAAGCTCTCCATCTACTCGACCCATGGGCCATTGGAAACGGACATTAAATTTTGACCCTTGGCTCCTAGCTAACCCTTCTGAACAAGTCTCTTGCCAAATGAGCGCTTGCGATAGGGTCGCCTGGGTTATGTACGAGAGGAGGCTGCAGTATAATTTGCTTTCCTTTAAAACAGATTCAGAGAGTCTTGAAATAGATCAAAAACGTTCTTAGAGGGGGGTGCATGCTCGGAAATTTCCTAAGTTATGCCTCAAAAAAGTTATGGCCGCAGATAAACTGATCATATGCGGCCATAACTGTTTTACAAAAATAGATATGGCCGATTATAATGACTTGCATAGCTATAGGATTGTTATGTCTAAAAATATTATCGGAAGGAATGAAGAGCTTCAATTGCTGGGTGAGATTGCAAAGTCAAAAGAGCCAGAATTTGTTGCTGTTTATGGCCGTAGAAGAGTAGGAAAAACTTTTTTAATTAGAGAGGTTTTTTCTAATAAGGGGATATACCTCGAGGCCACAGGAACAAAAGATGCCCCTATGGAAAATCAACTTGAAAACTTTATGTCTTCAATTTCTAAAACTTTTGCAGGCGGTCGGCCTCTCAAAGTTCCTTCCACATGGGAAGAAGCCTTTTCTTTGTTAACGAACGAGCTTCAATTGGTTCCAAAATCAAAAAAAATTACGATTTTTTTTGATGAGCTTCCTTGGTTAAGCACAAAGCGCTCGAGGTTGATACAAGCCCTAGATTATTATTGGAATGCTCATTGGTCCAAACAAAACAATTTGACCTTGATTGTTTGCGGTTCCGCGGCTTCCTGGATGTTGGACAACTTAATTCAAGCTAAAGGGGGGCTTTATAATCGATTAACAAGAAGAATTTTGCTTGAACCATTTAATCTTAAAGAAACTAAAGAGTTTTTAGAAAGTCGGTCTCTCAAGCTGAGTCAAAAAGAGGTTTTAGACTTGTATATGGCAATCGGTGGAATTCCTTTTTATTTAAAAGGGGTAAAAAAAGGAAAGTCATCAGCACAAATGATTGATGATCTGTGTTTTAAGAAATCAGGGCTTCTTCATTCCGAATTTCAAAATCTCTTTAAAGCCTTGTTTGATCAAGCCGAGACAAATGTAGCAATCGTCCGAGCAATTGAGAAAGCTCATAATTCGATTTCAAGAAAACAACTGATTAAAACATTAGGAAAGTCTTCTGGTGGGACCCTCAATAAACGGCTGGAAGAGTTAGAGGCTTCCAATTTTATCCAGTGTTTTATCCCCTATGGAAAAAAGAAAAAAGATCGCTTCTATCGAATCACAGATGAATATACGCTCTTCTATATAAAATGGATTGAGCCTCTTGTTAGTTCTGGGGTTTATGCAGAAAATAAGGGTCATTGGAAAAAAATTTATCCAACTCCACCTCGATTAACATGGGCTGGATATGCTTTTGAAAGCGTCTGCCTTAAACATCTTCCACAAATCATTAAAGCTTTGGATTTAGAAAATACCAGTTTTAAGGCGGGCTCCTGGCGCTTCATACCCCGTAAAGGTTCTCAAGCAAGAGGAGCTCAAATTGACCTGCTTTTTGATAGAGATGATAATGCGATCACTATTTGCGAAATAAAATATAGCGATTCCTTATTTACGATTGATAGAGCATATTCGAAAAATCTGACTCAGAAAATGGATGTTTTTGAAGAACAGCGCGATAAGAAAAAACAACTCTTTTTAGCCATGATTACAACAAAAGGAGTGAAAAAAAATCTATGGTCTGAGGACTTGGTTGATATGGACGTTAAACTGGATGATCTTTTCTTATGAAAAAGACTTAAAAACGCAAGCAAGCCGATTTAATTTTCGCAAAAATAACTTCATGAGTTAAACTTGTTTTCAAATCACAAAAGAGGTAGGTCTTGGATTTAAAGCATTTTATCACAGAATCGCTCTATCAAATCGTGGGCGGCATCCATGCCGCTCAGGAAAAAATTGGGGAATTTGATTGTGAAATCCAATCAAAATTCCTCAACATGTCGTCCGAAAGGGACAGTGAATATCATGATGTTTATTTTGACATTGCTCTCACGGTTGTAGAGGCAGAGCCGCCGGTAAGCAAACTGCTCGTGATGGGGCTCTCTCATTTTGGAAGCGGCTCGTATGAGCAGCTCTTATCAATTGTCAGCAGAGTTAAGTTTTCAGTTCCCTTAAGTTTTCCTGCAAGGAATAAGCTTTCGTACGTTCCATTCAATACTCACTAGTTCATGGGTATCATACGTGTTCTAAATGAAGGAACTATCAACCTGATCGCAGCAGGCGAGGTTATTGAAGGGCCTGCGTCTGCTTTGAAAGAACTGATTGAAAATAGCATTGATGCCGGATCCAAAAAAATCTGGGTTGAAATCCGCGGAGGCGGCTTTCAGCTCATTCAGGTGGCTGATGACGGCATCGGAATGAATCGCGATGACGCGATCCTTTGCTTTGAAAGGCATGCAACATCAAAACTTACTCAAATTGATGATTTACATCAGTTGCGCTCGATGGGATTTCGCGGCGAAGCTCTGTCGTCTATTGCCGCCGTATCAAAAGTAGAGCTTGTAACCGCGCAAGAGGGGCACAATGCAGTGAGAGTCGAGGTTGAGGGCGGCGCCATTCGTGCAGTGAACCCTGCTTCCCGCTCCCGCGGCACCACTCTTTCGATACGTTCTCTTTTTTATAACGTTCCTGCAAGAAAAAAGTTTCAAAAGTCGATTGCTTCCGCGACTGCAGAAATTCATAAACTGCTGTTTTCTTTGTCGCTGGCCCATCCTGAGGTGGGATTTGAGCTCACCATAGGAGAAAGCCTTCTTCTATCTGTCGATCCAGAAGAAGACAATTCTTTTCTTTCTAATTTAGAGCAGCGTCTTGAGAAACTTTTTGAAGGCTCCTTTCTGCAAGGGCGCCGTCCGATAGATCAGACAAAAAACGGCTATGAGCTCCACGGATGGATGGGATCTCCCGTCGATGACCGCATCAATCGTTCGGGACAATATCTTTTTATCAATCGAAGAGCCGTCCTCTCATCGCTTGTTTCATCGGCGGTGAAAGCGGGGTATGGCCACCGGCTGGATGAACGGAGATATCCCATTTTTGTTCTTCACTTAACGGTGCCGGCACAAGAAATCGACGTGAACGTCCATCCGCAAAAAAAAGAGGTTCGGTTTCAAAAAGAAGAAGAGCTGAAAGAGTTTTTACAGACGTCTGTCTCTTCTGCCTTCCAGGAAGCTGCCGCTGCTTCTTATTCCTTTCGAGAAGCCGGGGACAGGCCGCTGCAAGATATTCCGCTGCGTTTTAGAGAAGAGGGCGCAGAGCAAACCCCGACATGGATCTTCCAGCCCGAAGTGATTGGACTCTTTGAGCACTATCTTCTTCTCGATGCCTCTACAATCGAGGGGCAAGGAGAGGGAATTGTCTGGGTTAACCTCCAAAAAGCGCGAGGGGCACTTCTCCTTCGATCTCTTCAAAACAAAACTGCAGGGGCTGCAGCGCAAGGCCTTCTGATCCCGATTCCTCTTTCGCTGAATAAACAGCAGCAAAAGTCGTTAGAGGAAAAACAAACCGTTTTGCATGAGATCGGTTTTTCCATTGAGATGAGCGGAAAAGATCTCTACCTGATCCATGCCATACCCTCTTTTTTAGATGCTAGCGATGCCGTGGAAGCGGCTGTGCTTATTTTAGAGGGAGAAGAGGTGTTTAAAAACATCGCCGCATTTGCCGTGAGAGGAAAAAAACGATTTATGATACAAGAAGCATTAGCGCTCTGGCATCAAGTAAAAGAAGCTAGAGAGCCTGGCATCATCGCAAAAACAGGACCTTATGACATCAAAAGTTTTTTCAAATAGAATCAACGCGCTCTTTAAAACGCATAGTGTCGATGCCCTCATTATCGAAAAATCGATCGATTTATTTTACCTCACGGGGCTTACTCTTTCGCTTGGCACCCTCATCATTTCCAAAAAAGGGGCCCTTCTTTTTGTCGACGGAAGGTATCTGGCCTTTGCAAAGAAAAACGGACCTTGCCCTTCCGAGCAAACCACCACTGAAGCGTTATCGAAACACTTAGCCTCTTTTGCAAAGATAGGGTTCGACTCTGCACAAACATCTTATGCAAGATGGCAAGAGCTGAAAAGTTTTGCGAAAAAAGAACTAATCCCTCTCAAAAAACCGGCAGATGCCGTGCGTGCAATTAAGACGCCTGCAGAAATTAAGGCGCTCAAAAAAAGCGCCGCCCTTCTCTGGAAGGGGTTTCAATTTCTGAAAAAAAGCTTAAAAGTTGGAATTACAGAACAGCAAGCGGCGACTCTTTTTGAAGTCTACTGTCTAGAGCACGGCGCTGAAAAAATGGCTTTCGAGCCGATTGTCGCTTTTGGAAAAAACACCGCTTTTCCTCATTATAGGCCGGGGACCGCGCGCCTTAAAAAAGGGGACTGCGTTCTTCTTGATATAGGCGTCATGGTGGATCACTACAACTCCGATATGACCCGCACTTTTTTCTTCGGCAACCCCGATCCTCATCTTAAAGTTTTCGAAGACGCCGTGACAAAAGCACATGACGCAGCTCTTCTTCTCTGCCGCCCCGGTATTAAAGCAGGCGAGCTCGATAAAGTGGCAAACCGTGTGATTGAAAAAGCCGGGCTCAAGGCTTATCTAGCCCATAGCTTGGGCCATGGCGTAGGACTTGAGGTCCATGAGTTTCCTCGCTTAAAATTTAAAGGAGAAGACGGCGACGCTATTCTCAAAGAAGGAATGGTCATCACGATTGAGCCGGGGCTCTACCGGCCCGGCGTCGGAGGCTATCGGTATGAAGACACGATCGTGATCACCCGGAAAGGTTATGAAAACTTTTACCCGTAAAGGCTGGTCATTTCGTCAGAAGGTTTTTCTCTCAGCTGTTTTAATTTTCGCCGGTTTTTTGATCATACTCGCTTTTTTGAGCGAATATCTCATTGACAAAATGGTCAGAAATAATGCCCAGGTTGAGGTTTTCATTGAGGAATTTCGTGTAGGTCTTTATACAATGAATATCCTTTTCATGCTGACATTCTTCATCGGTGTCGGCTGGATTTTTTATAGGCTGAGCCGCCCGATTCGTCAGATTTCAGACGCGATCCGCCCCTATGCCGAAGGTCAGGTCGATACGCTTCCCAAAATTGAGCTCCGTCAAAAAATCTCAAACGACTTTGACACCCTTGCCAGAACCTTGAATTCGCTTTCTGACAAAGTGCGCCACCAGATCCGCAATATGGTCGATGAAAGAAACGAAAAAGAGTCAATCTTGGACTCTCTCATGGAAGGAGTTGTGGCCATCGATGGCGAGGGGATCATCCGGTATGCCAATCCCGTCTTTGCCAAAATGACAGGAGTTTCCCGCCGCGAACTCTTCGGGCGGTTAATGAATCATCTGAAGGCTCCCAAAAAAGAGCCCCTTACGCGGTGTCTTGCCCTCATCAAGATGGCGCAAGATCAAGCTGCCGTTGTAACCGATTCGATTCTTCTCGAAGACAAAGTCTTTCTCGATTTGATTGTCGTTCCTAAACCTTTTAAAAGCGGCGCTATCGTCGTAGTGCAAGATAAATCGAGCCAGCGCCAAGTCGTTGAAATGGGTAAAGAGTTTATTGCAAACGCCTCTCACGAGCTGCGTACACCCATCACGATCATCAAAGGGTTTGCAGAGACGCTGCAGGACTTGAAGGAAATCTCGCCCTCCATGCTTGCAGAAATCACCGAGAAAATCGTCCGGAATTGCACCCGCATGGATACCCTTGTCAAAAACCTTCTCACTTTGGCCGATCTTGAAAACATCCCGCAAGGCCGCTTCCAGCCCTGCGATTTGGTTTCGCTAGCAGATAACTGCCTCCATCTTCTTCAAACTCTTTTTCCGGAGATCTCCATCAAGATCGAAAAGTCCAAAGAAGCCATCATGGTCGATGCCGATCCTGATCTCTTAGAGCTTGCCATGATGAATCTCCTAGAAAATGGAGTCAAGTATTCCAAACCGCCTGCCCGTCTGACGATCCGCCTTCAAGAGAAAAAGCAGGACGTTGCCATAGCAATCCAAGATCAAGGAATCGGGATCCCTCCAGAAGACCTTCCTCATATTTTCGATCGGTTTTACACCGTCAATAAAGCCCACTCGCGCCGTTTAGGGGGCGCCGGCCTCGGCCTTTCAATCGTAAAAACGATCGTTGAAAAGCACGAAGGAGTCATCACCGTCGTGTCACAGCCCAATGAGGGAACGACCTTTACCATCACTCTCCCTAAAAGCCGCCGCTGGATCGATCCCGGTCATGAAACTGCGGTGACAAAATAGTTATACGGATCTACAATAGACCTTTTTTAAAACAAAAGGGTCCGTACATGCTGGCATTTATTACACCACAAAAACCTTGGCTTTGGTCTGATCTTACGTCGCATTGGGAGGAGGGATATAACGCGGCGGATGGGATTCCTGTGACCCCAAAAAAGCTAGATGAAAGAGACTTGTTTTTAATCGTGACCCTTGTGGTTAGCAACATTTTTCTTGCCCAAGAAATCGGTTTACTCAAAGACAATGATAAAACTCATAAATTTATGTCGGGTGCAACGATTGGTTTGATCGGTTGGAAATCCATGATTAAGCCGCGTGCTGCAGTTCCACGTTCGAAAGTACAAAGCGTTCCAATTTGGAATTACATTCCTAGGATGCTGGCAATCGTCAATGCCATTTTGATCATCATTGGAACAAAACAAAAACCTGTGAGAACTTTTATCTATGCCGTCACGGTTGTCGTGGATGTTTTGGATCAATACAAAAAGTTGCCGGAAAAGGTTTCTATAGCGTGGAGCTATATGCCTTTGGTAGACACTGCCTGTCATTTGTATGACGGAAATAGAACATGGGCTGCGTTAGATGTTTCAATGCGTGTTTATCGATACTGTAGATACTATAAAGGGACCTAAGGACTCGGGTGTTGCGCGCGGATTTTTCCTTTTTCTGCGCTTTGGATTTGAGGAGGGCTTTTTTTATTACTAAATATGAAGACGTCGTTGATAAGCTCTAGACTCAGCTTGGGGTATGCCACTTGTTCAAAGACCTCTCTCTTTAGAACCTTCGCCGATTCTTTTTTGAAGACGGTTTGAGCCAGTTCCTCTCCTAAAACTGCTTGGAGCACCTCTTTGGGAGCGTGATGGAAATGAATGGGGTGGTCTGTTTTTTCACCGAAGCGAACATATTCATTCAAAGAGGGGTATCCGGTATTTGTTCCGATCAACATTTTGTAATAAACCTCGTCGAGCTTTGGATTGTCAAACTTCAATTCCTCGAGTGATTCTATCTTTTCTTTCATGAGCTCCTTGACAATCAAATACGCTGCATCTTTTACACCTGACGATTTATAAAAGTCGCACGGGCCATAAAGACGTTTAATGAGCTCTATCGTTGTCTTCTCTACAAAATCGCGATTATTTGCAAAAGATAGGTTAATCTTGCTTTCTTTACAGCCGTCATGGAATGAGCGGGGAGGTTTGCTCTTTGTGACTGGAACAGAGGCCGGTTTCTTGGGGAGCCTTTTCTCACCTGATTTTTTGGGCTTTTTCTCTCTTTTTGGGAAAGATTTTTCCGCTTGCGTGGAAAGTAGAGCCAAATAAGCCTGATGCTGTGCCTGAATGAAACTGCTTTCCCTGGCGATTCTGAAGGCGGAAGAAAACAAAAACGAGCTCAACAACGAAAGAAGAATTAAAAAAGTGAAAACGAAGGGTAAAAAGTTCATAAAAAAAGAGGAAGCTCCACTTGATTGAGGGTGACTTTCATCATGCGAGGTTTATGAAAAGGGTATTTTTCTGAGAATTTCCCCTTTTTTTCATCAAAGATTTCCAACTTTAGCGTGCTAGCCTCCTCGCTTAAGACTTCATGCCTGGGAGTTCCTTTTTTAGGCCAGGAGGTCAAAGATAAAATATTCTTTTCAATCTGCAAGACGGCTTCAACTTCCCCGCGAAAGAGGCGCTCATGATCGACGGCTCCTTTCGTGCGGATGTAATAGATGTTTTCGGAAACGTATTTTACATCAACGACATTTTTGAAAAGAGCTTCAAATCGAAGCTTGAGCCTCTCTAGCCCCAAGGTTTTTTCACGCTCTTGCTTAAGACGGTTTTTGGCTTTGATCGCATCATAAAATCCGTTTAGAAGGATGGCAATCACGCCCCCCATTAGGATAAAAGCTATCATCATTTCTAGAAGAAGAGCGGGATATCGTTTTTGCATCCCTTACATCTTCTGCGCGAGAGGGTATTTTCTTCAACGGTAAGAAAAATCTTTAATCGCCCCGATTAAATTTTTTTGTTTATATTCTTGTAAGTAAAAAGTGGGTATAATCTTAGGTCCATGACGACGGAATACAAATACGGCTTTACAACTGAAATTGAAATGGAATCGATTCCGAAAGGGCTTTCGGAAGAGACGGTCCGTTTAATTTCGGCTAAAAAAAATGAACCTTCTTTTCTTCTCGATTTTCGTTTGAAGGCGTATCGAAGATGGAAAGAGATGACCTCGCCTGTGTGGGGCAATGTTCAATTTCCTCCGATCGACTATCAAGATATTTGTTACTATTCTGCGCCTAAGAAAAAACAGCAGCTGAATTCTCTGGATGAGGTTGATCCTGAACTTTTAAAAACATTTGAGAAGCTGGGGATTCCTGTTGATGAGCAGAAAAGGCTGACAAACGTTGCGATCGACGTCGTGTTTGACTCGGTCTCTTTGGGGACGACTTTTCAAAATGAGCTGAAAAAAGCGGGCGTTGTTCTCTGTTCCATCTCTGAGGCCGTGGAGCTTTACCCCGCCGAGTCTCGCAAGGTGGACACCGCGAACCAGTATTGGCTGTGGTGTTTCCGGAGCGACAAGGTTCGCTTTCCCATCGGATTTCAGGAACGCGCCGTGACGGATGTTCCGCTCGGCAAGTCCGTACAACGCCCATTCGAGGATTCGCACCTATGAGCAAGGCCCAGAAATTCGCACTGAGCGAGAAATGCGTACCGCTCAAACAAGCCGAGAAGAAGCTGAAGGGGCACAGTAAGTACCTGCGGGAGCTTCGCGACGAATATGCCGGCAAAGTCGGCTTCGGCAGCCTGAACGACTGCATCAGGGAGGCATGGGACGACAAGCCAGCTAAGGATAGAACCCATGAGGCATTCGAGGATTACGTTCGGAATTTCTGCGAGGAGTGCGAAAGCACCGAATCAAAATTTGTGTTCTTGGCCATGCTCGGATACAGCCCTGACGAATAGAGGATCACCCCCATGAGCAGCCGCCGCATCCTACTTCCGGAGAACGGCCAGAAGAAGAAAGACCCCAAGCGGCAGGAAGCCGCCCGCAAGGCCCACGCCACCATGGCGGCCCAGCGGCCGGCTCGCCTGCAAGCGGAGATCGGCAGACTGACCCTGCGAGTCGCCGCCTGCGAGGATCGCGCCGTCCGCGCGTTCAACCGCTGGCAGCGTGAGAAAGCACGGCTGAAGGCCATGCTCAGACGGCGAGAAGCCGCGGAACACGATTTCTAACCGAGGTGTACACTGGTGTGCGCGCCTCTCAATTTTCAGGAGACTCCCAAAATGTCAGACCATATGTGCGAATGCGGCGCCACGGGCTCACCGGATCGGCTGCCGTGCATCTGCAACCAACCCAAGCCCTGCTCCGTCAAGGTGCAGCGGCGAAAACGGCTGGCAACAGATGGCGTTCTTGTTCCGGCCAACACGAAGCCGGCTCACGGCTGGCGCGCGTACACGCTGGATCGGTCCGGCCGCCTGCCGCTGAAGTTCGACGGGCTTCTGCTGGCGTGCGTGAGCGGGCACAGCGGCCGATCTGGCACACGCTGGCATGTCCTATCGCTCTACAGGACACTCGCCGGACAACACGTCCTGGAGATCGAATATCGGAGCGACTGGGGGAACGAGCCGAACCACTACGAGGCCCACCTCGTTGACGGCCCGCCGGAGGCCGAGGCCGTGCTCCTCGCCTACGACCCCACCGCCCACGTCCAGGGCTGGCCCGTCGGCGAGCAGTTTGCCAGCAAGCAAGCTCGCCTGCTCGCCGACGTCAAGGCGAGCTATGAATCTCTGGTGTCCGAGTTGATGGCGAAAGTGCCAACGTTCTGCGAAAAGATCGCGTAGCTTGCGCGCCCAAGGAGACCGGCTATGCTGGCAGCATCCCACCGACATGCAACAGCGGCTGATATACGCTGACTCTACACCTATGGTTCCGTCGATCACGTTGGCGACGGCTACTACAACATCGAAACGCCGGAGTGGGCATCGAAGTACGAGCAGCCCGTCGCCGGCATGCGGCTGGATTTGAAGATCGACATTCCGAGGCACGTCGGCTACAAGATTCGGCCGAACATGCTCATTATCCGCGTGACCGAACTG
>JBGPMV010000041.1:0-10568 GCA_041487155.1 Rhabdochlamydiaceae bacterium | reverse complement strand
GTCAGCGGCAAAAGGCGTATTGGCAAAAGCACATTGATAGAGCATTTTGCAGAGGGGGTGCGTTTTTTGGAGTTTCAGGGACTATCGCCCAGGGAAGAAGAGGTCACAACTCACAACCAGTTGGATCATTTTGGTCATTTATTGGGTTCTGCTTTTCAGCTGCCCGATATGAAATTTGAAGACTGGAATCAAGCTCTCAGCATGCTTGCGGGCATGACGGCTAAAGAAAAGGTCATTATCTTTCTAGATGAAATTTCCTGGATGGCTGGAGGGGACAAAGATTTTGTAGGGAAACTCAAAAACGTTTGGGATACGAAGTTCAAAAAGAATCCAGAGCTGATTTTGATTTTATGTGGATCTGTCTCGTCATGGATTGAGGAAAATATTCTCAATGACAAAGGATTTATGGGGCGCGTGTCGCTCACCTTAAATTTGGATGAAATGCCGCTTTGGGATGCGAACGCGTTCTGGGGAAAGCATCTAATTTCATCGCATGAAAAAGCGAAGGTTTTATGTGTAACCGGCGGTGTTCCTTGCTATCTCGAAGAAATTCAGCCTGAGCAAACAGCGGTGCAAAACATCAAGAGGTTGTGCTTTAGCACAAGAGGCATTTTAGTCGATGAGTTCGATAAAATTTTCCGAGATATCTTTGGTAAACGTGCAGATGATTATAAGAAAATCGTCCAAGTACTGGCAAATGGCAGCTGTGAATTAAGCGAATTATGCAGCAAATTAGGCATTCAGCCCACAGGAGGATTGAGCTACAAATTGCAAGTGTTAAGCCAGTCGGGATTTATCACACGAGATTACGTTTGGGACAAAAACAAGAAAAAATCCAATAGCAGTAAATTTCGCCTCAGAGATAATTATCTCCGTTTTTATCTAAAATACATTGAGCCAAAAAAACGTCTGATCGAACAGGGCTTATACGAAGATCTTTTTCTTGAAGATCTGCCTGAGTGGAATACGATCATCGGTTTTCAGTTCAAAAACCTGATTCTTAACAATATGCCTTCCGTTCAACGACTTTTGCAAATAGCTCCTTCGAGCATTCTTAGCGCAGCCCCCTATTTTCAGAATAAAACAAAGAGAAAGAAAGCCTGTCAGATAGATCTTCTGATCCAATGCCATTATGCAATTTACGTATGCGAGATCAAATACAGCCAAAAGGTTTCTCCAGAAGTGATCGATCAAGTTTCAGACAAAATCAGTAAATTATCCATCCCTAAGGGAGTCTCCGTCAGGCCGGTATTGATTTATGAGGGTGAGCTGCCCTCTAAAATCAGCCAAGCAAATTTCTTTACCCATCTCATTTCCTTTGAGCAGTTTTTGAATCGCCATTGACACAACTCATTTATTCTAAGAATCTTGCGTTAAAAGCTTTCGCAAGAAATACAATTAGTTCGCTATCTTTTTTCTAAAGTCGACATTTCTTATCAATTTGCTAATCAACTACTTACAAAATGTGAAACCACGACAAAATAAGAAATGCGAATTTGTTGTGGAATTTTAAGCATGATTTTTCCACGACAAATAGAGTTTTGTTGATTTGTCGTGTCTGCTTTGTTAAGATAGAAACATGACACGATTCATCGGTAGAGAACACGAGCTAGCGCGGCTAAAAGACCTTCTGAGGAAAAAATCTTCAAGCCTTGTGGTGATACGCGGCAGGCGGCGCATAGGCAAAAGCCGCCTCTCAGAAGAATTTGCCAAGGAATTTTCGACATCGTATTTTTTTACAGCTCTCCCACCCGAAGAAAAAATCACTGCTGAAATGCAACGTGAAAAATTCGCCGAACTCATGCGCCAACAAAGGATACCAAGAATCGAAGGGGATGGGTGGGGCGATATGTTTAAAGATGTTGCCAATGCCTGCAAAAAGGGACGCATTTTAGTTGTCATTGATGAGATTTCGTGGATGGGCTCGAAAGATCCAGCTTTCCTTGGGAATATTCATATTGCATGGGAGCAATATTTCAAAAAAAATCCTCAGCTTGTGTTAATTCTTTCTGGCTCTAACTCGGCATGGATAGAAGAAAATATATTAAGTTCCACGGGTTTTGTGGGACGCATTTCTTTACGGCTTCATTTGAAAGAACTTTCTCTTGCTGAATGCAATCGATTTTGGGGTTCTCAGCGGGAAAATATTTCATCCTATGAAAAATTCAAGCTGCTTGGAATTACAGGTGGAGTTCCAAGATACCTCGAAGAAATTGAACCCGGGTTGTCCGCAGAAGAAAATATCCGAAGAATGTGTTTTGAAAAGGAAGGTTTTTTGTGCAGCGAATTTGATGATATTTTTTCCGATCTTTTTTCTCATAAAAGCACACGTTATAAAGAAATTGTGCATCGATTAGTTGATGGTCCCCTGGATTTAAAGAATATTACAAAAGCTCTGATTCGAATTTCTGGTGGAGATATCAGCGAATATTTGGACGATCTTTGTGAGTCGGGTTTTGTCTCCAGAGATTACACATGGAATATTAAGAATGGGGGTATATCAAAATTAAGTCAATTTCGCCTCTCGGACAATTATGTTCGATTTTATCTGAAATACATTGAGCCGAATAAACAGCGAATAGAAGAGGAAGTCTTTAAGGGTCTTCCCCTTGCCTGGTATACCATTTTAGGATTGCAATTTGAAAATTTAGTCATCAATAATAAGGAACAGTTATGGAAACTACTACGGATCCCCGACGGATCCGTCATTGCTTCGAGTCCTTATTTTCAAACTAAAACCGCAAGCAGGCCCGGCTGTCAGATTGACTTACTCATAGAGACAAAATTCAACACATTGTATCTTGGTGAGATCAAATTTCATAAAGAACCGATTGGAATGTCAGTGATTGAGGAAGTCAAAGAAAAAATGCGGCGGCTGAAAATTCCCAGAGGTTTTTCAATCAGACCCTTTCTCGTTCACGTGAATGGAGTCCAAGACAGTGTCATCGAATCTGAGTTTTTTTCCAATATTATCGACTTCAGCCAGTTTCTCAGTTGATCCATTCCTAAGGGAGTCTCCGTCAGGCCTGTATTGATTTACGAGGGCGAACTGCCCTCCAAAATCATCCAAGCCAACTTTTTTACCCATCTCATCTCGTTCGAGCAGTTTTTGACCCGGCCGTGAGCTTAGGCATGGATGGCTATAGGGAAAGTTAAAAAATTTGATTAAAACATTTAAATAGTATATGATGACGATCATAAGTGGGTTGGGACTACCTGGCCGGCGTTTATGCCTCAAGGACTACCTTGGGGTTTTTCGCTTTTTAGGGGTAAACATAAAGACCATGACCGAGCGCAATACCCTCTTCGTCTCTATGAAATTTTTTCTCAAGGATTTTAACAGCACGATTTGATTGATTAGGCCGCAAAGTTGATAGACCAACTGGCCGAGCCATCATATCCGCAAATTGAAGACCTTCAGAGTTGGTTTTTTTATCAGAAATTACAAGATCGAAAGGAAGAGTCTTTTGAAGAGAATTAGAACCTGAGCAAACCCGGAGAAACTCTAGTTCTAAGGCCAAATCTTCTGTGCGACCACGCGCCTCGCATACCACATGAGTGAGTCGTTCTTCTTGACCTTGAGATTTGAAAAAAGAATATAATTTCTCGAGACCTAACTGCATTGCTAAATGATAAATATGCATTCCTTGGGGAGCTAGTTGCTTGATTTTATATTTGTCTATGACGGTGGCAATAAGAATAAAATCTGTTTCTGTAATTAAAAGATTAAGCTTTTCTAAAAAAGCCTCTCTTTGCTCTTTTCCAAGTTGTGAGAAGGCCCCAAGTTTTTTTCGGATGTCGTGTTCATGTATGATGACCATATCATGGCCAAATGTTGAAAACTTGAGCATTCGTAAGGCCGGAGTGACAAAATGGGCATAGTTTTCTTTTCGGAAAATACAAAAAGTGAGAACGAAAACAGGATATCCTTCATCGATAGATGTTAAGCTATGATCTCCACTTTCATCTACGTACACAATATAATCACTATACTTGCGATCTAAAGTCTTCACTGATCTTTCCTAGGACGACATAGTAGAAGATGCAGAAATATTTTACTACTACTTCTCAAGAAAGAGGCTTGCGCATTTCGCCTTCGCGGGTGCCGAGGTTGCCGTAGCGGTGGTAGTGGTGGGAGATGGAGACTTCGCGGAGGTAGTGGAGGAGCTCGAAGCGGCCGCTGGCAAGGACGGGGGCGACGTCGAGAAACGTGGCCGATTCTGCGGCGGTATGGTGCCACGTGGGGCTGGCAGTGGAGAGGAGGCGCACGCGGTGGAACGCGCCTAGTTTAAGTCTATCGAGGAAATGGGTTTCACTCTCTTCCACGAACCGGAACGTGGGCATGATTTTTTTCCATTCGGAAGAGATTTCAAGGGCTGTTTCTCCTCTTGTCCAGCTGATTTGGATGGGGGTGGAGGTTGCGAGGGCGGCAGCACAGGTGCGGACGATGTCAAATGGAGCATCTTGGGGCTGAATTCTTAAACAGATGCCATGATAGGGCCGGTACTGAAAGAGGTTGTCTTCTCCGATGATGCGGGAAGGGTCATGGTCGTGCTCAAACTTTTGGGCCCAAAAGGCGTAGTTGGAGATGCTGGCGTACCAGATGCCGAGCTGCTCGGTGGTCAGGGGAAGCTTTTCGATGATTTTGGAGAGTTTTTCAATGGAGATTGGGACGGGGGCTTTTTCTTTGGGGAGCTCTGTTTGGTGGGGATGAGCAAATTGTGCGATGTAATTCGGTCCGCCGGCTTTTGCGCTTCTTCCGTAGCTGCTGGCTTTACATCCTCCAAACGGCTGTCTTCGGACGATGGCGCCGGTGACGCCGCGGTTGATGTAGAGGTTTCCGGCTTCCATATGCTCTAGCCATTGACGGTGCTCGCGGGGATCTAAGCTTTGGAGGCCGGAGGTAAGTCCATAGGGAGTTCCGTTGGCAATTTGGATCGCATGTTCTAAATTGCGGGCGCGCAGGACGGCAAGAACGGGGCCGAACAGCTCTGTTTGATGCATGAACGATCCTTCTTTGACGCCCCATTTGACACCGGGGGACCAAAGGTTAGGATTGGAGGCGTCTTGTCTGGGCTTTACAAGCCACTCTTCTCCGGGATCAAGGGTTGTGAGTCCTTTGTAGAGGGCGCCTTCGGCTTCCCGGACAAGGGGGATGACTTTAGATGAGGTGTTCCAGGAAGATCCGACAGTGAGGCTTTCAACGGCGTCTTTTAGATGTTTGCGGAAATGAGGGTCGTCATAAACTTCAGCTTCTAAAATCGCAAGGCTTGCGGCGCT
Source organism: Rhabdochlamydiaceae bacterium (assembly GCA_041487155.1). Lineage (GTDB taxonomy): Bacteria > Chlamydiota > Chlamydiia > Chlamydiales > Rhabdochlamydiaceae > PALSA-1444. The sequence continues at coordinate 5,288 of JBGPMV010000041.1, read as the reverse complement.
GCATTTTTGTCCTGAGTGGCCAAAGGTCGATTGTACGAGGTCTTTGATGGCGAGATCTCGGTCGGAAAGTGCGGTGATGATGATAGCATTTTTTCCGCCGGTCTCGGCAGAGAGATCGAGGCCCGGTCTCATTTTTAAAAAGAGGCGTGCAGTGGAGGTCGCTCCTGTTAAAATCACTCCGTTTAGGCGGGAGTCTTTGATGAGTTTACTTCCGATAGGGTCGTCTTCGCAGTTGATGAATTGAAGGGCTTCTTTGGGAATGCCTGCATCCCAGAGGGCATTTACAAGAATCCATCCTGAGAGCACGGCTTCGGGGGCGGGTTTGAAGAGGACGCAATTTCCAATGACAAGCGCTCCTAAAATGCCTCCGGTGGGGATGGAGATGGGGAAGTTCCATGGAGGAGCTACGAGATAGGTTCCTTTGGGTTTCCACTCAATGTCGTGGCACGATGACATCGTTTTCATGCTGCGCAGGTAGTATTCTGCAAAGTCGATCGCTTCGGAAATCTCGGGATCGGCTTCATAGATGGTTTTACCTCCGTCTGCTGCCATGACTCCGATGAAATCGCCTCTTCTTTCTCTTAAAATTTGTGCGGCTTTTGCTAGGAGGTCATAGCGGTGCTCAGGAGTTGTCTCGGCCCATTTATGTTCGTACGATTTTGCACAGCTGAGCGCGGTATCTATCTGCTCCCACTCGGCAAGCGTGTAGGTATAAAAGTTAAAGCCGGGGCGTGAGGGGTCTTTGCCGATGCCGCGGGGAGATTTTTCATGGTAGGGTTTTCCGGCAATCACGGAGGGGATGGGTTCTATTTTTCTCTCTTTCCACTCTTTGAGGATGTCATGGGCCCAGGCGCGGTTGTGCGGGAGTGCAAAATCTGTGTCGGGTTCATTTTCGAAAACGGCTTCGGGATCGAGGCCGTGGGGAAGCTCCGTGCGGTCTTGACGTCTGCGAGGTCCCATGTAAACAGAGGGGATTTCATCGCAGGATGCGCCAAAAAGTTTTGCTTGGGCTTCCCACTCGGGTGTATGAGGTCTTAAACCGAAGGTATGGCGTAAAAAGTTATCGGGCCCTGTATTTTCATCGAGCCTGCGGATGAGGTAGGCAATCGCGCTTTGAAAATCAGATTTTGTGGCGACAGGACAGTAGAGCAGGATGTCTTTTGCGAGTTTTTGAACCACGCGGCGCATATGATCTGCCATGCCTTCGAGCATTTCGAAGGTGATTTCTTTTTCGACGCTATATTCTGCACGAAGAAGGAGCGCATAGGCGATATCAAAGAGGTTGTGGCTGGCAACTCCGATGTGGACGGCTTTTGCGTTTTCAGGGAGGCATCCAAAGGTCACCATCCGTTTATAGTTCGCATCGACATCGAGTTTTTCTCGGTAAGGGGCCTGCGCCCAGCCTTTCAGAGAGGCTTCATGCTGCTCCATGGCTAGGTTGGCGCCTTTGACGATCCGGATTTTAACGGGCGCTCCCTTGTTTTTGACTCGGTCTCTTGCCCAGGCGGTTAATTCTTTCTGGTATTCATGGGCATCGGGAAGATAGGCTTGGAGCACGATCCCTGCAGAGTAGTCGTGAAATTCTGGTTCGCTTAATACTTTTATGAAGAGATCGGCAGTGAGTCTTAAATCACGGTACTCTTCCATGTCGAGGTTGACAAACTTATGAACTTTGGTTCCGTCCATGCGCATAAAGAGATGCGTTTTTGCCGTGCGGTACAGTTGGCGGAGCCTCTCTGCAAGAACGTCGAGGGATTTGTCCCAGCCCATTAAGTTGATCTGTGAAAAAATTGTCGAAATTTTGATGGAGACATATTCGATGTCGTCTCGTGTTAAATCCTGGAGGTAGATTTTGAGTCTTTGAATCGCCTCTTCTTCTCCTAAAATCGCTTCGCCCAGATGGTTGATATTAAGCCGTACGCCTTCGCGCCGCCGTTTTTTCATATGCTTAGATAGCGCGTGCTTCTCTCCTGGTAAAATGACGGTGCGGGTTTCTCGCCGAAGGATGGTGGTGGCAAGGGGAACTAAAAGAGGGGCGAGGAGTTTTCCGAGGACTTGGAAGGCGCCGAGGGAAAATTGTTTGGTCCAGCCTAAATATTTCGGTATGCCGAATTGATTGAGGAGATAAACCATTTGGCTGGCCACGCGTGATGAGTTGTGGCTTCTAAAACACTCATCGGTCATCTGCGTTGTAAAAGCTTTTCCGCGGGGATCTTTCATCATGCGGGCAAGTTCTGCCTGCCGTCTTTTTTCAGGCCTTGTCTGGATCTTTTCTGCTTCATTCAGCATGTAGGCTGCTAGCTCAATCGCGAGTTTTTTTCTTTGGCTGATGGTTAGGATTTTGCCTCGAACCGATTCGATGATCTCGAGCGCTTCTTGGATATTGTGGGAAGGGAGCGCATTTTTATCTCTCATATTTTAGTTCATACCAAAAGAGGCTCTTATGACAAATAAATTTTTTAATCGTGACGAAATTTCGTGCTGAACGTAATCTTCTTTTACGGAGATCTGATATGTCAAAAATGCTGCAATTTCATGAAGAAGCTTTAAAATCTGTTCTAAAAGGCGTGAAGACGCTTGCAAAAGCGGTGATCGTTACGCTAGGCCCGAAGGGGCGCAACGTTGTCATTCGCAAAGAGTATGGCCCCCCTCTTTCTACAAAAGACGGCGTGACGGTGGCTAAAGAGATCGTCTTGAAGAATAAGTTCGAAAACATGGGCGCGCAGCTTGTCAAAGAGGCCGCTTCGAAGACGGCTGACAAAGCCGGCGATGGAACGACAACGGCTATAGTTTTGGCCGAAGCGCTTTATAGCGAAGGGGTGAAGGCGGTTATTTCCGGAGCAAATCCTGTGAGTGTGAAAAAAGGGATCGACAAGGCGGTTGCTGAAATTTGCAAAGCGCTGGATGAGTTAGCGACGAAAATTGGGAAAAATGACGAGATTGAGCAGATTGCAACGATTTCGGCTAATAACGATCCTGAAATCGGCGCGATGATTGCTAAAGCAATGGAAAAAGTGGGCAAAGATGGAACGATTTCAATTGTAGAGGCCCAAAGCATCGATACGACGCTGGATGTTGTAGAAGGGCTGCAGTTTGATAAAGGGTATCTCTCACCGTACTTCATGACGAATCCTGAAAAGATGACAGCAGAACTCGATGCTCCTTTTATTTTTATCACGGACAAAAAAATATCATCGATCAAAGAGCTCGTTCCGATCTTAGAAATGATCATGGAAAAAGGGCCTCGCCCGCTCTTGATGATTGCTGATGACATCGAGGGTGAAGCACTAGCGACGCTGGTGGTGAACAAGATCAAAGGCGGTCTGCCGATCTGCGCAGTGAAAGCGCCCGGATTTGGAGATGCGCGTAAAGCCATGCTCCAGGATATTGCGATTTTAACAGGCGCTACAGTCGTGACGGAAGAGGTTGGAATTGCGCTTGAGGATTTTGAGCTCGCGATGCTAGGGCGTGCAAAACGCATCCGAGTTGGAAAAGAAGAGACAACGATCACCGAAGGCGCCGGAAATCCCAAAGAGCTTCAAAAGAGAATTGGAGAGATCCGCGGAGAAATTGCTAATTCGAAGTCAGATTACGATATTGAAAAACTCGAAGAGCGGCTTGCAAAATTAGCCGGAGGGGTTGCCCTCATTCGGGTGGGCGCTGCAACGGAGACGGCAATGAAAGAGAAAAAAGCCCGCGTTGAAGATGCTTTGCATGCCACACGCGCTGCAACACTCGAAGGAATTGTTCCAGGCGGCGGAGTAGCGCTACTGCGCGCTGTAAAAGCGCTTGACAAGCTGATGCTTCCTGCAGAAGAACATTTCGGTCTTGAAATCGTCCGCAAGGCGTGTTTTGCGCCGGCAACTGCGATTGCAAATAACTGCGGGAAACAGGGCAACTTAATCGCGGAGAAGGTTTTTGAAAGGCAAGGATCGTGGGGATATAATGGCCGGACCGATGAATTTGCAGACCTGATCAAGGAAGGGGTGATCGATCCTGTTTTAGTTACCAAAAGCGCTCTCAAGCACGCAGCGTCTGTCGCCGGCGTACTTCTGACCGTCGCGACACTGATCACGGATAAGCCGGAGCCGAAACGCAAGGCGCCTCCACCGGCCATGGATCAAATGGGCGGTATGGGCATGGATGGAATGTTTTAGTAACTTATTTAGAATATCTATTTGCAAGGTGGCTTGCTACGATCATCGCTGTGGCAATTGAGAGTTCTTTGATCGGAGGTTTGCGATTCTTTGCCAGATCGGATAGTCTCTTCATCAGCTGATGCATTGTAAGAATGTTTCTTGACTCGGTCAGTAATGATCCGCTAATTATTTTCACTTTTGAGAAGAGGCTTGACGTTCTTTTAAAAGGGGTAAACTTCGAATATGCCATCCCAATCGTCCCAAGCAGCAGGACTATTGTCTCCACGTATTTCGGTGAACGGATCCAGTCGCTCAAGTTTTTCGATAGGCAAATCGCCTTTTTACTAAAATTGAGTATCTTTTTTGCTCCTTTGATCATGAAGAGATACGTCTCAAATTTCTGGTTTTCGGTAGAGTTTTTGGATTCGTTTGAATTCGCAGGAGTTTTATCTTTAGGCGCCCCAGCAAAATAATGAATAGCAGTACCCAGACCTAATAATACTAATGATGTCAAAGTAAACCTCTTATTTAAGTTTATATATAATTATAGTTTGTTTTGGCATAAAAATACATGCAAATTATTAAATATAAGTAACTAAAAATGAGGTAATTGTTCACGGGGTCAAGCAAAACACAACTCACTGATATTAAGCTTAATATGACGACTCTCGGTGCTCGGGGAAGGCACCTTCCTCGACCTGCTACGCTTCGTCGAGGAGCACGCCTGTGACGAGGCCACCGCCGAGCTGGCACGCCGCGCCCGCACCGACGAGGCGCGTCACGTCCACTTCGGCCTGAGCCACGTGCGTCACGGGCTGGCACACGATCCGACGCTGTTCGCACGCCTGGAAGCCGCCGTGCGCCGACGTGCCGTCACCTTGCACGACGCCGGTGGCGCGCCAGCAGCACTGCTCGATGCGCTCACCATTCTCGCCGCACGCGGCACCGAGCCAGGCGCGGTCGCCCGCGGGCACGACGCCGTGCGCGAGCTGCTGCACGTCATGCACGCGAACCGCGTGCGCCGTCTCGAAGGTGCCGGTTTCAGTGCGGCGCAAGCACAGATCCTCTCGGATCTGCACACACCGAACTTCATGTAGGGCTACGCTGCCACAGCCGTGCCGCCTCGGCTGACACCCACCTGCGGACTGC
>JBGPMV010000040.1:0-10727 GCA_041487155.1 Rhabdochlamydiaceae bacterium | reverse complement strand
GGGAGCCTCTTCGTATGTCTCTCTTAAGAACGCGGGATATTTTGCACCAGCTCCAAAATCCCCTGCGTGAACATCTGAACGGCAATCAGCGAGATGACCATCCCTCCCAACCGTTCGCAAGCTACCAGTCCTTTTTGGCCTAATAACAGTTTAATATTCGAGGAGGCAAGAAGTACAAGCGCCGTGACCAGCCATGCAGCGATAATAGGCAAGACCATCCAAAGAGGCGATGCGACTCGCTGAGAATAAATCATGACGGCCGTAATTGCTCCGGGCCCTGCAACTGCCGGCAGCGCCAAAGGAAAAATAAACGGCTCTCTTTTAGGAACCTTCAGTCCATTTGCTTTAGGAAAAATCATCGTGAGCGCAATCAGAAAGAGAAGCATTCCTCCTGCGATCCCCATGACGCATCGACTAATTCCAAGAACGCTTAGAATCTCTTCGCCAAAGAAGTTAAAGACTAGCAAAATAGAGAGCGCAATCAGCATCTCGCGGATGATGATCTTACGCTGACGTTTGATAGGGTAGCCGCTTAAAATACCGACAAAAAAGGGAACGTTGCCAAGTGAATTTAAGACAAAGAAGAGTGAAGTCGCTGCGCTGACAAGTGACATCTTATCCTCTATTTACAATTAAAATTATTTTTTGTCTATCATCTTATTAATCGGATCTGTGGTAGAATGTCTCCCCATGCAAACGAAAAAGTTTAAGGTCGCCACACTTGGCTGCCGCACAAATCAGTATGAGTCGGAGGCGTACGCCTCTCAGCTTAGAGCCCTTGGGTATGAAGAGGCTCAAGAGGATGAAGCGGCTGAGATCTGCATTGTCAACACCTGCACGGTCACAGAAGGGGCCGATAGCAGCAGCCGGCATCAGATCCGCCAGCTTCACCGACAGAACCCCGGAGCGCAGCTAGTTGTAACCGGCTGCCTTGCCGAAAGAATCCCTGCCGAAATCGCCTCGATGGAAGGGGTGACCCATGTCGTGCTGAATTTAGAAAAAGAAAATCTGCTTAAATCGATTTTTCCCGAAGGCGACCTTCCAGAGTTTAAGATCGATCATTTTGCCGCGCATACACGCGCCTTCGTCAAAGTCCAAGATGGATGTAATTCGTATTGCACCTACTGTATCATTCCGTATGTGAGGGGCCGCTCGCGCTCCAGGCCCCTTGCTGATATCGTCCGGGAAATCGAAGGCCTTGTCAAAAATGGGTATAAAGAAGTCGTTCTGACCGGCATCAATATCGGCGATTTCGTGACGGAAACAGGGGAGAGGTTATCAGATCTTATCCGCATCGTAGATAAAATCGATGGGCTCGAAAGAATACGGGTCTCATCGATTGATCCTGATGAGGTGGATGATGCGCTGATGGATGCCGTGCTGAGCGGGAAAAAAACCTGCCCCTCTTTTCATATCGTTTTGCAAGCAGGATCTAACGTCACGCTCAAACGGATGAACCGTAAATACACCAAGCAGATTTTTTTAGAGACGATCGATAAGCTGAAAAAAGCCTCGCCGCGCTTCACTTTCACAACCGATATTATTGTCGGATTTCCGGGGGAGACAGACGCCGATTTTCAGGAGACACTCGAAGTGATGAAAGAAGTTCAATTTGCCAAGGTCCATATGTTTCCATATAGTACACGAGCTCGAACGCGTGCCGCTCTTTATCCGAATAAAGTGTCTCCTCAAGTGATCCAAGAGCGGAAAGAAAGGGTCCTTCGCGAATCTGAAAAACAAGCGTTTTTACTCCGAGAAGCTTACATCGGCCAGCAGCTGACCACTCTTTTAGAAGAGCCTTCTTTTGGACATTCAGAAAATTTTCTTCCGGTTTTTTTAGAAACTGCCGCCGCTCGCAACACGATTGTCAAAGTGGTGTGCACCGAAAACCGTCCTGAAGGACTGTATGGGAAAGTAATATGAGACTATCCCACTATTTCAATTTTCCTATTTTTGATCTTTTTGGCATCTTCGATCTCTGCTTTCTCAGCCATGTGGTTTTCACATTGTCTTCGAAAGCAGAGACCAAATCTGCGCAAAAATCTCTAAAAATATTTAAAATCGGAATAATGGGATAGTCTCATGAGCAAACTAAAGCCTTTTAGCCACCTCCCCGGTACTCGTTGCATCATCCCTCAAACGACAATCCAAGTGCAGGCTTTTCCTGCGCTTCTTCGTTTTACCGATCTTGCTACAGGAAAAACCTGGGATGAAAAGTCGGGCTGGAAAGGGCCTGTCGATGATTTTACACTCGAGCACGATCTCCAAAAAGGACATCTAAGGGTATTTGGGAAAACCGCCGAAGGATATAGGATGCGCCAAATAGGAGATCGTTTTAAAACCGACCAGCTGGAGCAGTTATCTTTGGGCAAACACACCAAGCTCGATTGGGAGCTTATCTTGCGCCGAGAGAACATGGAGGAGATGGTACCTGTTCTCTTTGAGCTGGGGCAGCTCGTCCCCGTAACCACTGCTCAGACCCCCATTTTAAATTTTCTAAAATTTTCGGATAAAATAGAGGTTGCACAGCAGCTGAAGCTCTTTTTCAAGACCGGCTTTCATGGACTCATGGCCCCCCGGCTATCCGATAACGATTTTCAAGGGATTATCGAAGAGGGAAGAAGCGATGGATCGCCGCTAGCTCTTCTCCGAGAAGGATACCTTGCCGTGCGTGCTTTGTTTTTTACCGAAGAGGATGGTTTTTCTCTCTTGCCCACTCTTCCACCGGAGTTTCATGCCGGCCGGCTCCTCAACCTTCGCAGCAAGGAGGGCGATATCGTCTCATTAGAGTGGTCGAAAAAACTGCTAAAAAAAGTTTATATTAAACCTGCAAAAACCCGAGAAATACCCCTGACGCTTCAAAAATCTCTTTGTTCTTTCAGGATCAACCAAAAGATCAAACACGATGTCAAAAAACCTTTAGCGCTTATAGAGGGTAAAACATTATTTCTCGATCGTTTTGAAAAATAAATCATAGTATAATCATGAGCATGGACCAAGCCTTAGCTTCGAAGAAGACACGTCTTGCGCTATTTTTATCGGGACTCCTCAGCGAGCCTCTCGTGGGGTTCATTGCGATTTTGCCCTTTATTTTAAGAAAGGATCTGCACGCTACCGGCTTTGAGATCGCTCTTTTTAACATGGTCAAACCGGTTGTCGCCCTCCTCTCGTTCTATTGGGGAGCGTCTCTTTGGAGGCAGCAGGAAAAGCTCAGATCCAACTGGATGGGAGCCTCGCTCCTGGCCCGTCTTCCCTTTTTGCTGTTCCCTTTTGTGAGCCAGACGGGCTTCTTTATTTTAGGCGCGGCAGTGTTTCACTTTTTCCAGAAAGGAGGCATGCCTGCCCAAATGGAGATTTTGAAAAGAAATGTGCCTCAAGGCGTCCGGGAGACGGTCTTTTCTTGGAGCTCGGCGCTCAACTGTCTTTTTGGGGCGGCAATTGGCATCTCACTCGCAACGTGGACCGATTCCAACATGGAAAACTGGAAGATGTTCTTTTTCTGGGGAGGTTTTGTCGCTCTTCTCTCTTTAATTTTACAAGCAAGGGTGCCGGTCGAGACGTCGGATTTTTCAAACGAGCAAAAACCCAACCCGTTTTTAACCCCTTGGAAGGACAGCTGGAACCTTTTGAAACAACGGAAAGACTTTGCCCGTTTTCAGGCGGGGTTTATGTTCGGCGGAATGGGTCTGATGCTCATCATGCCGGCGCTCACCCTTTATGCCGCAGATGACTTGCTCATCACGCACTCGGACGTGCTGCTCAGCCGGCTAGTCTGGATGGGAGTCGGTTTTTTCATCGCCACACCTTTTTGGCGCAAAAATATGTCGTATGAAAGCATTTTTAAATTCACAGCGATTGCCAACCTGCTCTTTGCTTTAGCGACATTGGCATGGATTTGCGCAACGTATGATACGATGTTCTATTATATTGCCTTCTTCCTCTATGGGGTCGCACAAGCCGGCAGCCATCTGAGCTGGAACCTTTCCGGACCTCTCTTTGCCGGCAAACAAGAAAGCAGCCTTTTTTCAACCGTGAATATCTTGACCGTCGGCCTCCGAGGACTAATCGTCCCCCTTACCTCCACACTGCTTTGCAGCGCCATCGGAACGATCCCTGTCCTGTGGATCGGATGTGCCTTCTGCTTTATGGGGTTTGTCTACCTTATTTCTCAGAAGGCAAAAAAAGCGGCATCTGTGTTATTAGATTAGCATGACGAAAAATGATTATCTCAAGCTGATTCATGAGGTTCAACATCATGATCGGCTCTATTATGTGGAACATTCACCTGAGATCACCGATTACGCATACGATCAACTTTATAAAAAATTAGAGGCGATCGAGAGCGAGCATCCCGATTGGGTTGTGCCGACATCTCCGACACAGCGCGTGCTTGAAAAAATCACAAAAGGGTTTAAGCAAGTCGCCCATACTGTTCCAATGCTGTCGCTGGATAACACCTATAAAGAGGAAGAGATCGAAGATTTTATAGGCCGCGTTCATAAACTTTTAGAGAAAAAAGAAGTTCCATTTTGTGCGGAGCTGAAAATGGATGGCGTGGCAGTCTCGGTCCGTTATGAAAAGGGTGTTTTTGCTCGGGCGCTCACGCGCGGCGATGGAAAAAAAGGGGATGACATCACAGCGAATATGCGCACGATTAGGGCTGTTCCCTTAGAGCTGACAGGATCTCACATCCCGGATGAAATTGAAATCCGCGGAGAAGTTTACATGCCGCATGCGGTCTTCCAGCGGCAAAACAAATTAAAAGACGAAGCTGGTGAAGAGCCTTGGGCTAATCCTCGTAATGCCGCCGCTGGCTCTTTAAAACTTTTAGATCCAGCAGAAGTTGCCCAAAGAGGACTTGCTGCCGTTTTTTATGGAGTTGAGCATTCGGAGCTCCGTTTGCAACACGAGGTTCATGAAACACTGAAAAAATGGGGCCTTCCCGTTTTTGCTGCTAAACACCATGCCGTCTGCGAATCGATTGCAGACATCATGAAGTTTGCGCATAAAATTGAAAAAGAGCGCGATCATCTTCCGTTTGATATCGACGGCATTGTCATCAAAGTCGATCCGCTCAAAGCGTGGTCATTACTAGGAACCACCGGTAAAAGCCCACGATGGGCGGTGGCTTACAAATTTGCTCCGGAACAAGCCAAGACGCGAATTCGCGAGATCACCGTTCAAGTCGGCAGGACGGGCGTTTTAACCCCTGTTGCAGAGCTGGAGCCCGTCTTTTTAGCCGGCAGCACGATTTCCCGTGCAACACTTCACAACGAAGAGGAAGTGGCGCGCAAAGATATTCGGGAAGGGGACTTTGTCACCATTGAAAAGGGGGGAGATGTCATCCCAAAAGTTGTCGAAGTCGATCATAAAAAAAGGCCGCATGGAACGCATAGCTGGAAGATGCCCACAAAGTGTCCTTCCTGCGGCACGCATGTTGTCCGGAGCGAAGACGAAGTTGCGGTGAGATGCCCCAATGCTAAAGGGTGTGAAGAGCAGATCATTCGGCGCACTGCTTATTTTGCAGCGAAAGATGCTATGGATATCGATCATCTAGGGATTAAAGTTGTCGAGCAGCTTGTGAAAAAAAAGCTCGTGAAAGAGCCCTCCGACATTTTCTTACTGACTGCGAAAGAGTTGGCCCATCTCGAAGGCTTTAAAGAGAAGTCGATCCATAATCTTTTGACGAGCATCGACCATTCACGAAAAGTTTCCCTTGCCCGCTTTATATTGGCGCTCAACATCCGGTATATTGGAGAAGAGACGGCAGAGATTTTGGCTAGAGAAGCAGGGTCGATTGAAAAGCTGATGGAGATGTCGGAAGGCGATCTTCTCAACATCCAAGGCGTCGGCGATAAGATGGCTGCTGCTCTCGTGAGCCATTTTAAAGAAAGCTTACATAGAAAAGAGATCCAAAACCTGCTGGATGCCGGCGTCAAACCCGAAGCGCCTAAGAAAATCACCCGCACCGACCATCCTTTCTACGGAAAAATCTTTGTTCTTACAGGTGCGCTTGAGTCTTACAGCCGCGATGAAGCCTCCGACCTGATCAAAGAACGGGGAGGTAAGGTCACTTCTTCTGTCAGTAAGAACACCGACTACGTTTTAGCAGGTGAAGATCCCGGTTCCAAACTCGACAAAGCCCATGAGCTTCATATCCATATTCTCTCGGAAAAAAAGTTCAAAGAGCTGCTTTAGATATAAATAATTTGCTTGAAATATGGCACTTGATTAGGATGAAGAAATCTCACACTAACAAAGGAGACTAACGGTTATGGTGCAGAAAATAATGAAGTGCGGATTTATAGGCGGTGTTATCCTCTTTCTTTGGGGAGCAGCTGCATGGACAATCCTGCCATGGCAAATGAATCAATTTAAAAAGTTCTCAGACGAGAAGGACGTTCGATTTACAATCAAAGACAACGCCCCTGTCAGCGGACTTTATTTGGTTCCATCTATGCATGCAGGAAATCAAGACGATGTAATGGAAGCAAGAAAACAAATGGCAGAAGGCCCTTTTATTTTTGCATCCGTGAAAGTCGATGGAAAGAATCCTAACATGGCAGCCTCTGCTGTATCTAACCTGATCATCAAGGTTATTGCAGCATGCCTCGTGGCTTGGCTGCTTTTCCAAACAAAACTTGATTTCAACAAGTCTGTTGTATTTATCGTCGTTATCGGCTTCCTCCTGGGCTTTATGGCAACCTTCCCTTACGTGGTTTGGTTCGGATTCCCAGGCACATTTGCAATCTCTTGCATTATTGAATCAGTCCTAGGCTGGTTCTTTGCAGGTCTTGCAATGAGCAAAATGGCTGTTCGATAATTGTTCTTTCTTTAGAGCTGGAAGCAACCCTTCCAGCTCTTTTCATTTATAACCTCAGTTCTGGGTTCAACTTTCTCATTATCAGCGATCTTTTCGCGATCTTGGTCCTGTTTTCTCTCACCCGTAGCCGCTTGGCTACGCGTTTCGAGAAAAACAGAACCAATCTCATCGAAAATCTCAGCTGATTCTGAGGAAGTTAAGCCCAGAACAGAGGTTAATAACTTCGCCTAGAAGCGTTTGGTGGCTATAGCCTGTGATTTTGATGTTCTGCAGCGTGCCAATCATCGTGTCGGGACCTGAGAAGACGACTCTTTTCCAACAGCGGGTGCGTCCTTTCAGCTGTAATTCATTAGGACGGCGGCTATCAACGAGCACTTCGACTGTGGAGCCGAGCATCTTTTTCTTTTCTTCTGTTGCGATCTCATCGTAGAGGGCTAAAAGCCGCTGGAGGCGGTCATTTTTGACCTCTTCTGTTATATCGTCTTTCCAGCGGAATGCGGGAGTTCCTTTTCTTGCACTGTAGGCAAAAAGAAATGCTACGGAGTAACCGATTTCTTTAAACCGGTCGTACGTTTGCTGAAATTCTTCCTCAGTTTCCGTGGGGAATCCGACAATGAGATCGGTTCCTAACGAGACATTGGGGACGATTTCTCGGAAGAGGGCAACTTTTTCCAGGTATTGTTCCACGGTGTAGACGCGGTGCATCTTTTTCAGAATCCGGTTCGAGCCGGCCTGGAGGGGAAAGTGGACAAACTCACAAACCGAAGGGAGGTCTCGGACTGCCTGCATGAGCTCTCTTGTAATATCTACAGGGTGGGATGTCATGAAGCGGACGCGGGGAAGCCCCGATATTTTATCCAACCGATAGAGGAGGTCATGGAATTTAGCATTCCACTCAGGCTTGTCTTTTCCGTAGCTGTTGACATTTTGACCGAGGAGCGTGATCTCTTTGTAGCCTTGGTCCACCAGCTTTTTGCATTCTTCTAAAATGCTCTCCGGCGGCCTTGAAACCTCTTGCCCGCGGGTATAGGGGACGACACAATAGGTGCAAAACTTATCGCAGCCCCGGATGATGGAGACAAAAGCCTTTAAAGGGTCATCCCGTTTGGCGATGAGGTAATCGAGGTTTTCTTCAAACTGATCATCGGTTTTTATCATAGGGCGGCCGGTTTCTAAGACATCGTCAAGAACGGTGTTCAGCTCGGAGATATTATTGGTGCCGATGATAAAATCGATATTGGGAAGCTTTTTGAAAAGAGTCTCTTTTTTGGCCATCGCCATGCAGCCGGTGACCCCAATTAGCGCCCGTTTGGTTTTTGCGCCCAGCTTGCCGATTTTCCCCATGACTTTCCGTTCGGCCAGATCGCGTATGGAGCAGGTATTAAAGATCAGGAGATCGGCGTCTTCTTCGTTCTCGGTCCTCTTGAGCCCTCTTTTCTCTAAAAGGCCGACCATGATCTCAGAGTCGAGTTCATTCATCTGACAGCCATAGGTCCGAAGGAAAAATTTATCGAGCTGTCTCATTTGCGAAACTCCTAAACCCTAGCATATTAAGGAAAGAGGAGATCTTTTTCAATTATTTGAAATGCAACTAAATATTTTAATCGTTCGCAAAACTGGCTGTTGGCAAAAAACGGTAAAGCCTGTATGCTGTCTACATTATTTAGGAAAACTCTATGAATAGAAAAAATCAGACTCGCCTTCTCACGAAAAAAGAAGCAAACGATGACCGCAAGTGGTTTATACTGGATGCTACCGGGAAAACACTCGGCCGTTTTGCCTCGCATATTGCAAAAATTCTCCGTGGAAGACATAAAGTGACTTTCACTCCATACGTCGATTGTGGAGACGGTGTTGTCATTATCAATGCAGAAAAAATTAAGGTAACGGGCGCTAAAGAAGCTCAAAAAATCTATAGATATCATACGGGAGCGATGAGCGGTTTGCGTGAAGTTCCTTTTAGAGTGATGAAAGCTCGTAAGCCTGAATACATCCTCCGCAGCGCAATTGCCGGCATGCTTCCGCAAAGCCGTCTTGCTAGGCAACAACTCAAAAAGCTCCGCATTTTTGCTGGAGATAAGCACGATATGCAAGCTCAAAACCCTATCTCGGTAGAATAAAATGAAAAAAGAATTTATTGGTACAGGTCGTCGTAAAAACGCTGTCTCTTCTGTGAGACTCCGTCCAGGAACTGGAAAAGTGACCGTCAACGGTCGTCCGTTTGAAGTCTATTTCCCTCTCCCTATCCAACGGGATTCCATCCTTAACCCGATTAAAAAAGTTTCTGAGTCTAAAAAATACGATATGCTCATCCGCGTGGCCGGCGGGGGTGTCGAGGCTCAAGTGATTGCTTCTCGTTTAGGCGTTTCAAGAGCTCTGATCAGCGAAGATGAAACTCGTAAAGTGGAGCTGAAGCCTCTGGGTTACCTTACACGCGATCCGCGTAAGAAAGAACGTAAAAAATACGGTCTTCGCGGCGCTCGTAAGCGTTCACAGTTCTCAAAACGATAATTGTATCATCCTCTTAAGAGGTCGCCCATGAAAAAAGGTAAAATATTTTTCCATCCTATTGATGGTTCTGGAGCTTTAACAATTTCTTGGGATTCTGGTCCTAAAGGTGATGCAATCGAGGCCAAAAAAGGTTTTGGTGTAGGTTTTTTTTCTTCCAGGGGCGATCTACTTTGTGTGATTTTTGATGAAATACAATCAGAAAGAGATCATCAGATTCTTGAGTTTCAGCACACCTCAGTAGAGGTCACTGTTGAAAATGGACGCGTGGGATATAAGATTACTCAACCTAAGATAAGATCCCATTTGAAAAAAAGACCTATAGCCAAAAAAATGATCGGTAGAGTTTCAAAGCGAAAAAAATACCTCGTAAAATAATAATTTGATTCTTTATAGCTAGGGGTATGGCGCTTTCGAAGAAAGGTAAACCCGTGGCTGATTCGGCGATCAACGATCAGA
Source organism: Rhabdochlamydiaceae bacterium (assembly GCA_041487155.1). Classification (GTDB taxonomy): domain Bacteria; phylum Chlamydiota; class Chlamydiia; order Chlamydiales; family Rhabdochlamydiaceae; genus PALSA-1444. Next base: position 937 of record JBGPMV010000040.1, on the reverse strand, counting down.
CGGCTGTTGTATTCCCGAACGATCTGAATGCATATGGCACCCTTTTTGGGGGGCGTGTGCTCGATCTGTGCGATCGGGTGTCGGGGGTTGTTGCCAAACGGCATTCGGGGGCTGTCTGTGTGACGCTGGGGATCGATTCGGTCCGTTTTTTGGCGCCTGCTAAGCACGGAGATATCTTAGTCTTTAAAGCGGCTGTCAACCGTGTCTGGAAAACTTCTATGGAGATCGGTGTTAAAGTCTTTAAAGAAGACTTTAGGACTTTGCAGCGCGTCCATATTCTTTCGGCATACTTTACATTTGTTGCTTTGGACGATCATCTAAAGCCGGTGGAGGTGCCCGCTGTTATCCCTGAGACTGCAGAGGAGAAGCGGCGGTACGCGGACGCAGAAAAAAGGCGTCAGCTCCGTCTTCAGAACCGATAAATCTTCTGATACTTTGAGGTAAGATAATCGAGGTACGGCTTTTCAGAGAGGGGTTTTCCTGTGACTTTTTCGATGAGTTCATGGGGAGAATACTGCCGGCCCCACCGATGGATGTGGGTTTTGAGCCACTCACTAATAAAGGCGAGGTTTCCTTGGGCGACTTTATGTTCCCAGTCGGGATGGTCTTTTGCAAACTTTTCAAAAAATTGAGCTGCAAAGAGGTTTCCTAAGGCGTACGTGGGAAAATATCCCATGCCGCCCAGCGACCAGTGGATGTCTTGCAGGCAGCCGAGGGCATCTTTTGGCGGCGTGATCCCGAGAAATTCTTCCATTTTCCGGTTCCATGCTTCCGGGATCTCTTTGACTTTGAGGGATCCTTCTACGATCATTTTTTCAAGTTCAAACCGTAATATCACATGCAGCGTATAGGTGACTTCATCGGCTTCAACGCGTATGAACGATGGAGCGACGGTATTGATCCCGGCGAAAAATGAATCAAGAGAGATGTCGCCGAG
>JBGPMV010000039.1:0-11204 GCA_041487155.1 Rhabdochlamydiaceae bacterium | reverse complement strand
TGTCATCCCATAGATAATATTGAGGGGGGAAAGGACGAGGGAACCAAACGGCTTCAAGCCATCATTGGAGACCCCCTGCCCAAAAGTGTGCAGGAGTTTGTAGCCGCTTCCCGACTGGTCCAGGCTGAAGATCACCCCGTTGTTATCCTTTCCACCTTCAGTCGTAAGTCCATAGAGCGTCGATCCGATCAGGAGCAGACTCCCATGATCGGTCGTCGCCCCATCGCCGGGGATACTACCGAACTCATGCAGAACGGTATACGTTGGAGTCGGAGCCACTCCCTGAAAATTGGACAGGGAAAAAATCACTCCTTTGGCGAACGTCCCTCCATCTTTAGTCATTCCCAGCAGAGCGCTAGTGTTGCTACTTAGCGTGAGGTGGCCATGGGGGTCGGAACCTGTCGCTGTAGCAAAAGAATAGACCACCTGGAACTGGCTGCCGCCCGGCTGCATCGAATAGACGGTTCCCGCATTGCTCGCCCCTCCCGCTGCAGTCATCCCGTAGAACAGAGAGCTGAAAGGGATCGCGTTACTATGAGGAGAAGCACCATCTGCTGGCGAACCTGTAAATAGATGGAGCACCTGATAATTGGAACCATCGGGGGCGATGGAAAATACTGTCCCGTTATCGCTCGTTCCTCCCTCCAGAGCCGTCCCAATCAGGTTGGCTCCCTGGAAGAACATCTTATCGTGGTGAGGCTGTTTTCCAACCATGTTACTTGCCCCGGTCGGAAAGTTAAAGAGGACCGTGTAATCGGTGCCCTTCTTTTTAATGCTGAATATGACTCCTTCGTGGTCTGTGCCTCCAATGGCCGTCCGTCCATAAAGAACTCCGTTCATCTCAATCAGAGTGCCCTTTGGGTCATTCCCATCGGTGTCCTTAAAATTGTGCAGGACCGTGACATTGTCCCCACACACCGTCCAGAAAGGAATGAAAGCGATAAAAAGAAAAATAATTTTGCCCATGAACCTATCCCTAAATGATCAAATAAAGCTCGTCATAAACCGATCTAGCTCTCCTTTTTCAAGCAGAGCTGGGATAGTTGGAAAAAGAGGTTCGGGTAATGCACTTACAAAAAACCAATCCCATCCCTCGCACTTTTCAGGCTCCATAAGTTTGAGCTCTCCTGCAAATTCTGTCACATAAATAAAGAGTGTAATGTAGTGCTTCTCCGGTAGAAAAAAAGTGTTTTCCCAGCCGCCTAGCGTCCATTTTTGCGCTCTAAGACCCGTCTCTTCTTCCAGCTCTCTTATGGCACACGCTTCAACCGTCTCTCCAAATTCTAAATGACCTCCCGGGAACGCCCATAGTCCTGAGCCATGCGAACTTATTCTTTTCCCCATCAAGATTTTCCCCTCTTGAATGACAACAACACCGACTCCAACTCTGGGTATTTTCATACAAACCTCTTTTCTTTTCGGTGGCAGTAAGGCTCCTGTCCATTTTTGCCGTAATAATCTTGATGATATTCTTCTGCCGCATAGAAAGGAGAAGCAGGCTCCAGCTCTGTTGCCACTTGAAGGCCGCGCCGCTTCAAAATGCCGATGAGATCCAGTGCAATCTGTTTTTGCTCCTCTGTGAGATAAAAGATTTTGGATTGATACTGAGGTCCGATATCAGGGCCTTGCCTTTGATGCTGCGTCGGATCGTGGATCTCGAAAAACTCTTTTGCAACCGTTTTATAATCGGTTTTCCACGGATCAAAAATCACCTCAATGGCTTCAACATGGCCGGTCTTTCCCGTGCACACCTCTTCATAAGTCGGGTTCTCAACATTTCCGCCAATATAGCCAACTGCTGTTGAAATAACACCCGGCAGATTTTTCATGAAATATTCAACACCCCAAAAGCAGCCTCCTGCAAAAATAGCCCTCTCATATCCTCGCTCTGTCATTGCAGGAACAAAGGCAAGCGAGAGAGAATTTACGCAGTGGCGTGTGTTTTTTGGTGTAATGTGCTCGCCGATAAAAACATGCCCCAGATGCGCCCCGCATCGATGGCACACGATTTCTGTGCGCTCACCGTCCGCATCAGGCCTTCGATCAACCGCCTCTGGAATCTCTTCCTCAAAACTCGGCCAGCCGCAATGGGAATCAAACTTTCCGGACGATAGATAGAGCGGCGCATCGCACCGTTTACAAACATAGATGCCGGGGGCAGAGTGTTGGTTATATTCACCCGAGCCGGGATACTCTGTCCCGCCGCCCACAATAATTTGTTCTTCTTCGCGCGTGAGAAAGTGGTGTCTTTTCATGGAGAATAAATTTTCAAAACAGCTTGAGCTTCTTCAAGTACGGAATCGAGCTTAGCTTTCACTTTATCAGCTTGATCTGAACCAATCTTCTCCAAGGCCTGATAGTTGCGGTAGGCCGACATGAGCTGTCCAACCATGACAAAATACTCCCCTTGGTATTCAAGCGCAGCTTCATGCTGTGGGTTATACGAAATCGCTTTTGCATAGGCATTGCCGGCTTTATCCAGATAGCCTTTGGCTGTCATCCGATAGCAGTATCCCATATTGTTCCATGCGTCGGCATCATCCTGTTTTTCTGAGATAGCAGACTGATACAGCTGAATTGCTGCCTCATACTCTTGGTTCTTTTGTGCTGAAAGCGCTTCGCTAAAATATTTATTATGTTTAGATGGCGGCTCATCTGGCGACGGCGACGGAGAAGAAGAAGAGCTTAGGATAAAGGCTATTAAGATCATCGTTTTTTTCATGAAAAACCTCGTTTCTATCCTTTGTATCCTAAAGGCGAACTTTGTTCAACTTTTCTATTACCGATTCAACTTTGCTAATCTCATCTTCAATAGAAAGTACGGACGCATCCAAGCATACATCAAAAGCGGCAGGGTTCATCTTGCTTAATGTTGCGTGCGTATTGATAACATACTCCCTTGCCTGCTGCGCGCGCTCTTCACTCCTCTCTCTATTAATTGCTCGTTTCTCATCGCGTTGGATCAATATTTCAAGCGGCGGCAAGACTAAGAAATAGCACTCCCCCTTTTGCTTCTCTCGCCATGGGATCTGAGCATCGACGATAATTTTTTCTTTAATCATTCGGATTTTCTGATCTAACATAGCGTTAGCATCTATGTCGCTGCACTCTCTAGATTCAATTAGAACGTCGCGATCGATGCGGGTCCATTTAGGTCCCCATTTTTTCTCTAGGGCTTGGGCAAGCGTCGATTTTCCGCTGCAAGAAGGTCCAAAAATAAATATCCGTGTCATCTGTAGTGATAGGTTAGGTGTTGGTTTTTGTTAGGGCCGATGATTCTCCAATGAAAATTAATGCTTTTTTGATTCCAAGTGATATTCCCAAGATAGGTATCCTCCGCACAGAGGTGGGCATCTACCGATTCTAAGAAATGGGAATGGGTGGGCGTTAAGTGAAAAAGGAAGACAGGCCGGTTCATCCCGTATCTGAGATGTTCTAAAGCAATCAGGGAGCTATTCAAATCCAGCGTCCATTTAAAGCTATTGCTAAAGGCCGTTTCAGGCTCTTGATCGTGCATCCAATGGCCTCTTTCTTGAAAGATGATGGTAGTAGAGGTCGGAGCCGTGACTTCAACTTCGGCTTTTCCGATCTTGATTGTTTGTGTGTCTTCTTGCCGTATTTTCGCTGAAAAAGAAAGCGTTTCGACTTTTTGCAGCTGCTCCCAAAAAGCAAGAAGCTCTTTATGGCGGCTTCGACTCCGATCGTGCTCTTCTCCAAGAGAAACATGCGGTTTATGGACAAAACAATATCTCTTCTTTTCTTGTGTTGGCAAAAGAGTGTAGGCTTTTTTCAAAAGCATCTCGAGCTCATGGCGTAAAGAGTATAGAGAGCTCAACTCGTAAATGCGCGTCTTTCCTTCAAAGTGGCTGCTGACAATTCCTTCTCTTTCCAACCGCTGAAGCGCTTTTTGAATCGGTGTGAGCGGCACTTGGAGCTTTGTTTGAAGTTCGGTCCCATAACATCTCTCATTCACAAAGAGAAAGAGAAGAATCCTTTCGATGTTTTGATTGCTAAAGAGTCCTCTTAACATAATTTCAACCTCAAATCAGGTTTATATAAACTACACCACACCCCTCATTTTTCACCAGTAAAACTTCTTGCATAAACCTAAAAAGGGTTTAATAAGCACTGTTCAACGGGTTGAAAAAGTTTCCAAGGCCTGGATAATAAGAGCTGTTTTTAAACCAAAGGAGTTTTTTATGAAAATTACAATCCAATTGCCGGTAATAAGAGGCATGTGTCACCGCACAGACCTCACAATCCAAGATCAACCAACTTTAGCCAAGGTGAAACAGCTTGTTTTTGAAAAATTTCAGCAAACATTAATGCCCCATCGCTTCAATTATATGCGACCGCAGCAGAACTGGTTTTAAGAGGCCAAGAAGAAGTGATTTGTTGTGAAGATAAGTGGAATTCCACTCAGAAGACGACGGATACATTTGATGCCTATTTTGTGGGCAATCCTTTTTCGCCAGACCGCAAATCAATAGACCTATCAAAGGATCCCTACACGCTGGCTTTTCAGGCTAGCTATGGAGAGGTCTCTTAAACTTGTCTGAAGTTATGGGATAACGAGGGTTCAACTGTACAGTTTTTTCGTACAGTTGAACAACCTCTTCCTTTCCTAGAGATGCACTTCGTTTTTTAGCACCGCTCCATCCTTAAAAGATCGGATGTTTTCTAAAGTAATGCGGGCGATATTTTCTAACGCCTCTTTTGTGAAAAACGCCTGATGAGAGGTCATCAGAACGTTGGGCATTGATAGAAGCGTTGTTAAAAGATCATCGGAAATACCTGAGGATGAAAAATCTTCATAGAAGAATTTGCTTTCATTTTCATAAACATCAAGACCTGCTGCGCTCACCTTTTTCGATTGAAGGGCATCGATCAGCGCTTGCGTATCAATGAGACCGCCTCTACCTGTGTTGATAAGCATGACGCCTTGTTTCATTTGAGCGATCGCTGCGCGGTTGATCATATGGAAGTTGTCGGGGGTTAGCGCAGAGTGCAAAGTGATAATGTCGCTTTTCTTATAGAGCGTCGGAAGATCTGCGTACTCACAGTCCGCTTTCTCCACTTGAGACTTATCGATGTCATAGCCCAGAACCTTCATCCCGAACCCTTGCAATATTTTCACAACAACTGAACCAATTTGTCCGCAGCCGATCACTCCTGCCGTTTTCCCATGCATATCAAATCCCATGAGGCCGGTAATGGTGAAATTGTGTTCCTTCATTCTCTCATAAGCAAGATGGATTTTGCGATTCAGGCACAGCATGAGTCCAACAGCATGTTCAGCAACGGCACAAGGCGAATAGCGGGGCACTCGCACGACTTTAATTTTATGGTGGGCAGCTTTCAGATCAACGTTGTTGTAGCCTGCAGATCGAAGGGCGATCAGCCCTATGCCTAGCGTATGCAGCTCATCGATCACTTCTTTGGTTATATGGTCATTGATAAACACACAGACCGCGTCATGCCCCTTTGCAAGGAAGGCAGTCTTCACATCTAAATGTGTTTCAAGATAGGTGATTTCATAGCCAAATGAGGCATTGGCAGCATTAAAAAACTCTCTGTCATACGGCTTTGCATAGTAGAAAGCTATTTTCATGTGTCCCTTCTTACTTGAAGGAATACAATATTACCTTAATGATTTAAAGCATCATGGTAGAGCTGACGGATACGTTGGCTTGCAGTAAGTTTCTTTGATTTTGAGCAAAGTCAGCAGCGACAAAATCAAATAGGCAGGAAGTGTTAAGAACGCAGCTTTGTAAGCGGTGACGGAAAAGACCCGTGCTCCTTCCACCAACTTTCCATCCCATGTCAGATCTAAAAACTTACCTGTTAAAGGATCGGAGAATGCGCCTAAAAGAGCATCAAATGCATTCATGAACCCAATCGCTGTTGCAGCAAGAATTGGGATGTTGATCTCACGGATCATCGTAAAGCAAAGCAAAAAGCTGCTGATGGAGAACCCAAAAATAAACAGTAATAATCCCAGCGAGTAGATAGAAACACCCGGGGCATAAACAACAGCGGTGATGGAGAGCGTTGCAATGATTGTTCCCCATACCATGACGATGCGGCGGCGGCCCAGCCAATCGGAAAACAAACCAAAAACGGGAGCTCCGACTGCAAAGCCGATAAAAATGAGTGAGACCATTTGAGCGGCCATATTGTGTTCGAGCTGAAATGCTTCTGCAATAAAAGAAACTCCCCATAGCCCGCCGAAGACCATGACGGGTGCAAATGCAAAACCGCTATAGATAGAAAGCCACCACGATTGCGCGCTTTTAAAGACTCGTTTAACACTCTCAAATAGAGAGATCCGATCAGAGACGATATGCCTTTCTCGAGCATGATCGGGGGATTTATCTCGGACCACCAGCCAGAAAACAGCAGCTAAAACAAGCCCTGCAAAACCGATCACCTCAATCGCATGGCGCCACTCCATCTTGTGAATAAACGCCGCAAGCGGGGCTTGCCCTCCAACGGCTCCTAGCATCGCCATCGTCATCATGAGGCCTGCCATAAAAGCAAAGTGTTTATAAGGAAACCAGTTGGCAATCAGTTTTAAGCAGTTGACAGCTGCAAAAGCCGCGCCGGCGCCTGTGATAAAACGTCCCACGGATGCAACAAACAGCGAATTTGCCCCTGCAAAAACAAGGCTACCTGCTGCACATAATGCAATGGCTAAGGTGGTAGTTTTTCTGGGACCGAATTTATCCAGCAAGAGTCCCGCAGGGATTTGCAAAAGAAGGTAAGCATAAAAATAACTAGCAGCTAAATTTCCAAGCTCAACCCCTCCGATATCAAATGTTTTCATAAGCGTTGTCGTCATCACGCTTGGAGAGACTTCTATGGCATATTTATAGAACATAAAAATGGCGCTTAAAAGCCAAATGGTCCAAGCACGCACCGGATAAGCTAATTTTTCATGCACAACTTTTTTTATCATTTTTACACCGTGGCCAAGATTTATATCAGCTATTCTATTTTTTTTCTCCACCGAAAGATATCGGCCCGTAAAAAGAATACTTGGCATGGGTGGCAAAAGCCCAACGGCGATCGCCGTAAGACCAATGCCAAAATTCGGCTGGATAATTCACAAAGCCGACAGCTGACAAAGCGGCTGCCATTATATCTCTATTTTTGCGCGCCTCTCGTGAAATCAAGTTGGAGTCCGTCTGAATGACTACGGGGTTAAAAGGATCATTTGGATCCTCCCCCATATCAACACAGCCGCCCTGCTGATCAATAAGGATCACATCGATCGCTCCTCCCGTAGAATGAGGAGGAATATTTTGATTGCCTTCCCATGTTTTTACAGGAGCTACAAACTTTGAAGTTTCTTCAAAAAGCTCTTGCTTATTCTTCCTTGGAAATTTCTGCTTAATTTTTTCATACATTTCATTGAACAGTTTTTCCTGGATGCTCAAGCTGCGCAATCCTACATTTAGCTCAAATCGAAGTCCGCTGGGCAGCAACTTCTGCGCTGCGCACAATTTTTCATAAACGGTTTTACGCATCTGCGTACATCCTGGATTGTCCACTAGAAAATTTGCATCATAAGCAATAATAGATTGGTTTCTTAAATCGATTAGCTCTTCTCCTTTTTCTTGAATGGGAACCTCGCGTATGGACTTATAGAGATCCATCTGATTCTCAGTAGCGCTAACCGCGCCACTCATGCACAACAAAGCACTAACAATAAAAAACCGTTTCATTTTCTACCTGCCTGCAAAAATCTGTTTATTGACTAACCCACATTCAAAAACACGCCGTTAGAGATGCGAATCTCCACAATTTCAGCTGTTCGATTTTACCGAACAACTCATTTCTCAAGATATCATTGCGTATATTTCAATCATGGACTATTCTCCCAAAAAAATGTTTTTATCATGAGGACTTTTATGCAAGAACCTAAGAATACCGAGATTGTACCTTCAAGCTTATCCTTCGAGTCTCTTAAAAGACTCAATGAACACGGCGTAGAGTACTGGAGCGCGAGAGACCTTCAGCTATGTTTGGGATACTCTGAATGGAGAAAGTTTGAAAGCACCATTAAAAAGGCCATGAAGTCTTGTAAACAATCTAGAAACGATCCTAAAAACCATTTTGTCGGCGCCGACAAAATGGTCGATATTGGGAGCCGTACCAAGAGAGAAGTAAACGATTATCACCTCTCCCGTTTTGCCTGCTACCTTATCGCCCAAAACGGCGATCCTAGAAAGCCAGAAATTGCCCAAGCGCAAAAATATTTTGCGATCCAAACACGAAGGCAAGAACTGTCAGATGCGGAAGCAGCTGATCTGGAACGATTAGAGATGAGAGAGCAAGCCTCAATTGAATTCAAAGCATTGTCCGGAGCTGCCCGGAATGCTGGCGTCCAAGATAAAATGTTCGGCCTTTTTCATGACGCTGGATACAAAGGGCTTTATGGGGGATTGGGAGTTGATGCTATCAAGGCTCGGAAAGGCATCAACCCTAAAGAACAACTCATGGACCGAATGAATACAACCGAGCTCTCTGCCAACCAGTTCCGTATGACCCATACACGTGAAAAGCTCAAAATGGAAAATATCAAAAATTCAAGAGATGCCATGGAAGTGCACGAAGCTGTGGGAAAAGAAGTTCGAGCAGCTATTGTTAAAATCGGTGTTGCTCTACCTGAGAACATTCCTGCTGCAGAGCCTATAAAAAACGTTAAGAAGCGCCTTAAGGCTTCAAAGCCTCTTTTGAGTCTTGAACCCAAAGACGCCATCGGATTGATTTCTCCTAATAGCACGGAAAACAATCAGCCTTCCTGAATTTCAGTTGAGCTCTTTTTTGACACCAAGCGAAGCTAAAAGATGAGTTCTCGAACATCCTCATTGGGCCAGATCTTTGTCCACGTCCTCAGAGCCTCACTATCGTATTTTTCAGGAACGGCGTGGAGTCCTTTTCCGATTTCTCCATTCTGCATCCACAAAATGGCTTCATTATGGAGGCAAAAAGTTGGATCGAGGAAATGCATCTGAGTCGGCGATTGCAGACCAAAATTAATCGCTCCTCCTTTATTTAAGAGTCCTGGATGGTTGGCAAATGCTGGACCGAATTCATTGTCAGCTCCGATATTTGCCAGCCATTTATTGGAAAAATTTTGCAACTCTTCTTGTTTTGAAAACAATTTGCTTATCAAGCCTTCGTTGCCAGTTGCTGTAATGACACCATCCGCTTGGGAAACTACGTTAAGCACGTCGTTTAAATGAGTGCCGTTAACGACTGCAAATTTTTTAGCTTTCGCCTCTTCGAGGGTATTAAGATTCGTATCAATGACGGTCACTAATGCCTCTTCTTTATCTAGAAATCTGGCGACCCCTGCCCCCACTTTGCCATATCCAAAAAGAACGATCCTAGTTCCAATGAGGTTGATCTTGTGAACCAAGGTCAGAGCGCGGATAGCGGCATCGCCTGTTCCGTACGAAGTTTCTAAGAGCTTTGAGCGGGAATCATCAACAGAAACAACGGGTAAGTCTTTGACATGTGCTCCATACCTCTCAACTCCGGAACGAGTAATTTCTACATATCCAAACCGAGGTGATATATTTTTCGTCAGCGTTAACAATTGAGCATTGCAATCAAGAAAATAATCGTAGTATCCATCTACATCTTCCGGCTTCAGAAATACTTTGATCCCCGCTTTGTCAGCTATTTCAATACACTCTTGTTGAACGGCCGTTGGAACTCCCTGATATGCCACGAGCGTGACAATGGCTCCTCCTTGAATTAGAGCATCGACCTTTCTTAAGGTCGCATGCGTAATCGGCAGACAATGAAGAATTCTCAAACCCTCAAACGGCTTGTCTCTTTGAAACCGTTCTAGCTGAGCCTGAAGCATCGGACTCTCTCCAATGGGTGCTTTCCATGCAGCTAGCAACTGGCTGGATTGTTTTTGCAAAATGATGTCCGAGCTCTCAACATGTTCTTGAATGGCCAAGGTCATAGAAAATCCTTTTTTTGTACTACAAACTTATTCCGATTCTTCATCAGATTCTAAAAGGTCTGGCATATTAGAATCAGAAACAAGGCGTCCTAAAAAGTTTTCTTGCGAAATGACAGGCTTGCCGCTTTCTTGCTCTAGCTGATTTCTCGCATCCCCAGCAATCTTCCCGCCGATTTTTGCTGCACTTTTATTTTCATCAAAGCCCTGTGCATCTCTGTTTATTGCGATTTCCTTTGTGGCAGCTTCTCCCAGCATTGAAAAGATCAATTCTAAACCTGTCATGTGGTCTCGGAGATTCTCCTGCTGAAGACCTTTATGTTCTTTATACTCTGAAGGAGTCATTCCAAATGTTGCCTTGGAGATTTCAGCTGTCAAAATCGCATATTCTCGCTGTATTTTAATACCTCTTTTGTCCCACTCATCTGTCAGCTCCTCGCGGATAGCTATTCCTCGCATCCGTTTTTCGATCCATGCATCGCTATAGCCTTTGGCTTTATAAATTGCGAGAGTGCGCTTTGTGGCTAGCTCTGGGTCTTCGATTTCCTGAATACGCTCATATCCAACTTGGGCAAGCCATCTTTTGAAAGGTTCTGCTTTAGGGGAAGGGATGGATTGGATAATACGGAATAGGGTCTCCGTATTGGCGGTATCCGTGAGGTATTTTTTTCCATCACTAGACTCCAATTTCAGTTGCTCGATTTTATCGAGTAACTGACTAAACCCTTCATCTTCAAGGAGTTTTTTCTTTAATTCAGGCCAATAGCGATTTGAATCTGAGCTTTCTGTTAAAACTCGGATAATATCGATAATCGAAAAATACCATTCGCCATTGTGAAATATACGACGGATCTTTTTGTCTTCGAATACGACAATTTTATTCTGTGGCAGCACTCCTAGTTGCTTCTTAGATGCACCTGTCATTTTGTAATCCTTTTTTTGAATTAGAAAACGCATTCTGTTCTTTTACGGAATTTTCGACAAGATATTTTGAGACTAATGTTAGGCCTCAAAACCATTTTGCCGGCGCCGGCAAAATGGTCTCGATTTGGAGCTTCTCTTTTAAAGGACCAAGAGGATCATTGAACCTCTCTCCCGTAAACGGGAAAGATTCCTGCTTCATAGCTCCCTTAAGTTAGGGCAGCTCCACAGACTTTTAACCGACGCACCGGCGGCTATTTTAACCTACACGGCTCTTGGTTATCGAGCCTTAGGGGAGAGC
>JBGPMV010000038.1:0-11401 GCA_041487155.1 Rhabdochlamydiaceae bacterium | reverse complement strand
TTTTTGCAGATGATCGATTACTCGCTGAAGATCTTGGAAGCCGAGCTGTCCATCGGGAGCAAGCCCTTCCGGGGCGCAAAAACGATCTTTCCAAACCCCATCCTCTCCGAGATAGCGTCTTGTAAAGTAATTGAAAGCGTCATGGCTTGTTACAAGATATCTTTTCTCCGAGGGAACAGATTGAAGTTTGCTTTCCAGCCAGGCGTCTAAATCCAGCAGCTCTTGCTCCACTTGGCTACCCCTAGATTCATAATATTCGCGTCCTTTAGGATCGGCAGAGACGAGATGGGCGACGATGGGGCCCACTGTTTTTTTCCATAGAGCTACATCGAGCCAAATGTGGGGGTCGGCTTGTCCTTGGTGGTGCAAAATCAAAGAGGGATCCTTTTTGCGGATTTCATCTCCCAGAGCCAAGGCATGAGGATGTTCTTGAATCTTCGCTTTTAAGCTTGCGCTGTGCTCTAAGCCCAGGCCGTTAAAAAAAACAATCTGGGCGACTGCAAACTTCTCGTCATCGCCTTTAACAAGCTCATAGCTATGAGGATCCATCGAGCGGTCCATGAGGGGGAGATGCCGGATCCTTTCGCCGCCTATGCGGGCGACAAGATCATCGATGATGGGAGTGGTGCATAGCACTTTCACTTGAGCGCTAGGGGCTCTCCACTCTTCCATCTGTGAAGGGGAGTTTTGGCAGCCGAGCAGCCCCAAGAGAGTTAAAAATATAAATGCGTATTTCATCCTCCCCATTATGCCTTATTCCCTCTAAAAATTTCCATGGTATTATCGGTGTTGCAAAACTATCCAAAGCTATTCAAAGGTTGCCAAAACATGTAAAACTTAGTATTAAATTGTTAAGAGATATAACTTTAATTTATTCGTTCTTGCCTTAATATTATCATTTTTTATAAACTCCTGAAAAAACTCTAATTCTAAGGAGAAAAAGAAATGAGTCACGAAACAGTAGAGCCTAGAACAAAAAATCTTAAAGAAATTGAAGAGATAATTTCAAAGGCAATAAAAAAAGTAGGGGCAAAACGAGAAAACGATATTTGCCGCTATATCCCGATGACATCGGGCGGATATATGCACCATTTTACGCTTAAAAAGATGAAAACCAAGCAACCTAGCGAGCTTGGCAGCATGATTGAAAAATTTATTATTAATAGCGACCGCCCTGGCATGGTTGCTCCAAAGCAAAGAGCTCCAAGGGGTTCTCGCAAACGACGCGACCACCTTACCTTTACCCGTACGCAGCTGGAGCGGATGCTTGCGATTGCCAGACTTGCAGGAGATAAAGAAATGGTTACCGTTCTTTCTCCAAAAAGATCGCTTGCGAGCTGTAAGCGTGAACTGATTTCTTCAATCCGGCATAACCGTTTAGAGCCTGAGCTTTGGAATTCTTATGCTGAAGCGATCAATGCTCAACAAATGATTCAAAACAGCGAACTCTTTAACCAAGCCGGTAAATAGTTTCTTTTTCATGGCCTATAACCCATCGTTATAGGCCAAATCTTTTTTTAACCCTTGAAATTTCAGCAGGATATGATAAAATCAACCTCTTTTCAATGAACTTATAAACTCTAAGGAAAACACAAATGTCAACGCAAACAAGTGCAAAACCCCAATTTGGGAAGTGGCGGTCCTTTTTTTGGCCGATCCACACATGGGAATTGAAAAAATTTATTCCTATGGCAATGCTCTTTTTCTTCATTAACTTTAACTATACGATCTTGCGCGATACGAAAGACGCCTTGGTTGTCAATGCACCGGGTTCGGGCGCAGAGGCAATTCCATTCTTAAAGTTATGGGGAGTTCTCCCTTTTGCAATTTTGTTCATGTTGATGTATTCAAAACTCAGTAACTTGCTGACCAAACCCAAACTCTTCTACTCAATGATTTCTGTGTTTATTGGGTTCTTTATGCTGTTTGCTTTTGTCCTCTATCCTTATAGAGACGCACTTCATCCTACAGACTTCGCAGATAGGCTTCAGGCAGCGCTTCCACAAGGGTTCAGCGGACTGGTTGCCATCTTAAGAAACTGGACCTACTCGCTGTTCTATATCATGTCAGAACTGTGGGGAAGCGTCGCTCTTTCTCTCTTATTCTGGGGCTTTGCCAACGATACGACCCGTCCTGCAGAATCAAAGAGATTCTACGGGGTTTTCGGAATCGGCGGTAACTTAGCCATGATCGTTTCCGGATGGTTCATCATTCACTTCTCTAAGGTCCGCGATAACCTTCCAGCAGGCGCCGACCCTTGGGGAATGTCTCTGAACTATATGATCGCGATGGTGATTGCCTCTGCTCTCATTATCATGGGGGTCTACTGGTGGATTAACAAAAATGTGTTAACAGACACCCGTTTTTATGACACATCCGAGCAGCAAAAAGCGAAGAAAGAAAAACCGAAAATGTCATTATCAGAGAGCTCCAAATACTTGGCCCGTTCAAGATATGTATGCCTCCTGGCTCTTTTAGTCATTTCTTACGGAGTTGCGATTAACCTGGTAGAAGTCACCTGGAAAGATCAATTGAAATTGCTCATGAAAGGGAACTCCAATGACTACAGCGCGTTCATGGGAAGCTTTTCTCAGTGGACAGGAGCTGTCACGATCTTCATGATGCTCTTTGTCAGCAGCAACGTGATCCGTCGATTTGGATGGACAACAGCCGCTTTGATCACCCCTATCGTCCTTTTAGTGACAGGCGTGGGCTTCTTCTCATTCATCATCTTCAAAGACTCGCTTGCAGGGTTCATTGCGATGTTTGGAACATCGCCGCTCGTGCTGGCAGTTGTGTTTGGTCAGATCCAAAACATTATGAGTAAGTCAACAAAATACTCCCTCTTTGATCCGACAAAAGAGATGGCCTATATTCCTCTGGACCAAGAAGCAAAAGTCAAAGGAAAAGCGGCAATTGACGTGGTGGGAGCAAGGCTTGGAAAATCAGGGGGAGCTCTGGTTAACCAAGGACTGATCCTCTTCTTTGGATCGATCGCAGTGATCACTCCTTATGTTGCAGGTATTCTCTTCCTGATCATGTTTGTTTGGATCTGGGCCGCTAAAGGGCTTGGACTCTTATTTAACAAGCTGTCAAGCGAGAAAGAAGAGCAGGCAAAAGCTGCGGCTTCTTCCGAGCCGGCTCTTGCAAAAACAACGAACTAATCGTTTTATCATACGAACCCTTTTCCAGTTTTCTGGAAAAGGGTTTTTTTTTGTGTCTTAAAAGTCGATTTGGAAGTGGAGCGTTCCGCCTAAGAGAGAAAGATCTCCATGGTTTTTGTCGGTTTGAATGTCTAATCCGTTATTTGGAGTCACAGCTTCTAGTGAAAAGAGCTGGTTTAAGTTAAACCACTCTTGAGCTTCACCAGTCACTGCAATGGTTACACGATTTTGTCCTTTATTGAACCAACGGCTCCATTCAAAACCAAAGTAAGCATCGAGGTTTCCACGCCCAAAATTGCTCGATTGCGAGCCCTTCAGTTTAAAGGGTGCAATGGTTGTTGTTGTAGGAGCGTAAAATCCCTTAAATTGTTCTCTCACGTGGTAGTTTGTATAAAGAAGAGATCCTGCAAGACCCCCTACGAAGGCCCAGTCAGTGCAAACGTAGAAATTCAGATCAAAACCAATCCGCGGACCTCCGCCCCAAATGTTTTGTTTGGCGCGAAATCTGTCAGATACGGCAAAAATAGCTGCTGCCGACGCTTGGAAATTTGATTGAAAATGACTATGATCTTTTAACAAGATAGCCGCACCTCTGAGCCCGATGAAGGGGTGAGCAGAGAATCTCTTTGTAAGAAAATACTCACGGCCTATTGTGAAGTCTAATAAATAAAAGTTCATCTGCCAATTTGCAGTCGCTTTAGTTCCTTGTGTCCCAAAAATAGATGAAAACCACTGGGGAGCAATGATTTGATTTTTGGTTGGGTCGGCGTGCAGAGTTTTGCTAGCATCTGAATAGAGATAGGTTCCTCTAAAGCCCACATCCCAACTATCATGAGTATATCCGCCAATTCCCAACCGAGCTCCTGAGCTCCATTCGAAAGACGGTTGTTTGATACTCTCTTTTCCTACAACTGCGCCTGTTGTTGAGTTAGTCGACCCCGTTCCTTTCAGGGCAAAGCCGGTGTCTTCTAAAGTCGGCTTCCAAAGAAGGTAGTCAGCCTCGACAAACCAGGTTCGGTTATCTTGTACATTGAAGCCGGGGGTGTTTGGAGGCGGCGCCTCTTGCTTTTTTTGTTTAGGCTTTCCTTTTGAAGTCCACGATGCGTGGATCGGTGCTTGAAGGCTTAATAGTGCAAGCATTGAAACAAATAAAATAGGATTTTTCATATAATATCTCCTTTAATTAACCTGATATTTTTTTTAATAATAATTGTCAAAGGGTAATAAAAAACTCCCTCATGAAAATGAGGGAGTTTGTTAGCAAAACAGGAGTAAACAGAATCTCTTAGAAATCTACTTGAAGGTTGAAGGAGAAACCCATCAACCCTAAGTTACCATGGTCTTGAGCAAAGGATGTTGTCGGCTTAAAGAAATCGTTCATGTCAAACCACAAAGTGCTTTCGAATTGCAAGTTGGGTGCGATGCGTACGGTATTGTTTTTGAACCATTTTTCCCATCCGAAACCTATTGCAGCTTCCAAGTTCACCCTGATCACATCATTGTGGTTCAGAGCTTTAACGGAAGAGAGCGATTGTGCCCCTGCAATCGTTGTAAGTGTCTTTGATTTTTCTTCAACTTCAAAGTGTCCATAGAGAAGCGAGCCTGCAAAGTTGCCAAGGAAGGACCAATTGCCGGTAAACTTATAGTCGAAGTTTGTTCCAGCTCGTGCACCGATTCCCCAGAAATCTTCATCCATTTTAACTTTTATCCTTCCTGAAGAGGTTCCTGACTGTACAATGACATCCCCAAAGTTACGGGATTGAAAGTCTGTAAAAATCAAAGCGCCCCTAAGGCCGATATAAGGATGAAAAATAATGCGAGGAGTCATTGCAAATTGTCGTCCTAGCATGAGATCTAAAACAAAGTAGTTCATCCGCCATTCGGCTTTTGATTTCTCACTTAAGATGGTTGCAAGAGGGTCATAAGAAACCGCCAACCCTCTTGATTGACTTAAGTCGCCATGTATGCGAGTATCTGCTTCTCCATAGAAATAGGTTGTATAAAAGCTGATATCCCATTTGTCGTGATTGGGAAGGTAGCGGCCGACTCCTAAACGAACTCCGGAGTTCCAGTCAAAATCGGGTGATTTAACTTTAACGTGATAATCGGCATTATCTTGTGTCCCTTTCCGCGATATCATATCGCCCAATTCCAGGTCTCCTAAAGTCGGTCTCATCAGGAGGTAGCTTTCTTCAACAAACCAGCCCTGGTCCGCATTAAAAGGGAAATGGGTATCCATAGAAGGGTTGCCATTTGAAGCGTTTGCCGTCTGGTTATAAACGCGGCCGCCCCAAGCATCCACCGAGGCGCTTATTAGAAGGGCAGGTGATAGTAACAGTATCCATTTATTCATAGTTATTCCTTATACTGCGATTAAAAATCGGCTTGTAAGTTGAAGCTAAAACCCATCAAAATCAAGTTTCCTTGACGTCTAAAATTTTTGAAATACGGGACCGGAAAGCTGGAGGAAGCGATCGTAGTGGCAGTAGGTTTTGCTACGAATAATTGATTCGTATCAAACCAGCACGATGCCTCAAAAAGCACGGAGGGTGCAAGCCGTACCGAATGGTTCTTAAACCAGGTCTCCCAACCGATTCCAAGCCCGGTATCGAGGTTTGCCCGGATTGTAAAACGGTCATCATCATCATGGTATTTGTTTTTGTGGAGACCTGTCTGGTCGGTCAGTTCTGTGGTGATCTCCTCATCAACATCAAAGGAACCAAAGAAAAGAGCGCCCGATAAATTTCCTAATAAAGACCAACCGCTACTCATATTAAACTGCAAGTCAACTCCTAAGCGCGGACCGATTCCCCAGAAATTATCGGAAGCCGTGAATTTGTCTTTGAACGTGCGCATCGATCTTCCTGCTTGGAATTGATCAAAAAATTTGGCATGCGTGTGCTTATAAATAAGAGCTGCTCGAATCCCAATGAAAGGGTGTGCTATGATCGATTTGAGCATGCTGTACTCTCTTCCTAGGGAAAGATCCCAGGTAAAGTAATTCAGCCTCCAGTTGTCTTCCCCTTTAGTAGCGCCTCCGTCGAAGGTGGGGCTCCAAAGAGGAGTTAAAAGATTCCCCTGGCTTCTCTTGGGCGAGGACGAGTTTTCATTGTTTGCGTAGAAGTACGTTGTCATAAGGGAGATATCCCATTTATCGTGGTGTTCAAGGTATCTTCCGATTCCAATGCGAACGCCGGAAGACCAATCGAAATCGGGTTTTTCAAGCTTCATGCTCATTTGAAGAGAGCTTCCTAATGCGCCCTCAGTAGTTAACTTCGTTGCATAATCATTATCATCTTCGTAGGGTTTCATGATGAGATAGGTCTCTTTCATGTACCATTGCTGATCCGGATTCATCGGGAAATTGGAGTCCAAATAAGGTTCAGGTGCCGATCTCGGAACCGAGCCGCCCCATCCAAATACAGTGCTTGTTGCTGCAAACGCCCCAAAGCATGTCAGGGCTTGAATCCATCGGTTCATTGTTTTCTCCACGCATATCTTTTGATTTTTTTTGTTCATATTAGAAATCAACTTGTAAGTTTAATGTAAATCCTAAGAATCCTAAATCCCCCATTCTTCTAATAGAGTTCATTCCCCAATCGGGAGATCCTGTTGTAGACGGAAGACCTGTTGAGACCCAGTTGTTGATTAAAAACCACTCGGTGACTTCGAAAAGGAAGGACGGAGCAATGCGGACGGAATGGTTTTTGACCCATTTCTCCCACCCGAGGCCGATATTTCCTTCGATATTCGCTCTCATTACCGTATCTGCATCGCTGACTTTAAAGAAAGTCGGCGTCGAAGGAGAATGTCCGTCGCCAAAAATAAATCCATTAATCTTTTCTCTAATGTGGTATCGACCCATCACGACGGATCCGGAAAGTCCTCCAAGGATAGACCATCCTCTTCCAAAATAAAACATGAAATCGGTTCCAAGACGAGGCCCGAGTCCCCAAACAGAGTTATAAGCTTTGAAGGTTGTTTCGCGAGGAACTAAAGAGGTTGCCGTATTCATAAATGCGCTTGAGTTTGTGTTGGTGTATTTTTCATACGTCAACATTGTGCGCAGGCAGATATAAGGATGGATCACAAATTTAGGCGTTAAGTTATAAAGCCTGCCGACTGCAAGATCCCATGTGAAATAATTAATGCGCCAATTAAACCGGGTTTTAAAACTGGTTCCTAGCAAATCAGGATTCCATCCATCGGTAATTGTAACCAAGCCGCTGGCTGACGTCGCACCGAATCCATTTCCTTTAACACTTTGATGTGTATCGGAATAAAAAAACGTCGTAGTGAAGGTTATATCCCACTGATCATGATGGGGGAGGTAGCGGCCGATATTCAACCGGACTCCGGTTCCCCAGTCAAAATGGACGTTTTGTGTCTTATCTTTCTCAATCACCGGCGATGTTGAAATGGTTTTCAGAGAAAAACCGGTATCAATGTCGTCTTGATACGGCCTCCAAACAAGCAAACTCGGTTTTACAAACCATTCTTGGTCGGCATTCATTGGGAATGTGGTGACCGCAAGCGTCGGCCCCGGCGTCGGCATTACAGACGGGGGAACATAATCAGAGTTGCCCCACCCGGATAAAGCTGTGGTAAGAAGGCAAGTAGAGAGTAGTAAAGAACTGCTGAACCTCTTAGTCATATTGAATCTCCATATTTAAGAGATTCTTACGGAAAAGGTTTTTTTAACGCAAACAGTTTTTTTGTATGATTTCTAAAGAAGAAAAAAAAAAGCCCTTCTCGCTCTCGCAAGAAGGGTCTATTTTAGGAACGATTATTTTTTTTCTTCGTCTACAATTTCAACTTCGGCATCCTGCACATCAGGCTTGCTTTCAGAAGAAGCGGGTCCTGCGCTGGGAGCTGCTTGGGACGCTTGCTGCAAAACCTCTCCTATTTTCTGCATGATTGGACTCAGTTCATCCGATGCATGTTTAATTGCAGCGCTATCTTGCCCTTCAAGCGCTTTCTTCACGTTATCAACACGTGATTGGATTTGCCCTTGGAGCTCCTCCGGAATTTTGTCTTTGTGATCGGTGAGCATTTTTTGTGCGCGGAAAACAAGAGCGTCGGCTTCGTTGCGAATCTCCACCTCTTCTTTCTTCTTCTTATCTTCTTCCGCATGCTCTTCGGCGTCTTTCAGCATCCGTTTGATTTCGGATTCTGATAAGCCTGATTTTGCTTCGATGCGGATTTTTTGCTCTTTGCCCGATTGCAGATCTTTTGCAGAGACATGCAAGATGCCGTCTGCATCAATGTCGAATGCAACTTCAATTTGCGGCATTCCACGGGGTGCAGGAGGAATATCGCTTAAATCAAAACGGCCGATTTCTTTGTTATCTTTGGCCATTTTGCGCTCTCCTTGCAGAACGACAATGGTTACAGCGGGCTGGTTGTCAGCAGCTGTTGAGAAGACTTGCTTCTTCTGTGTGGGGATTGTTGTGTTGCGCTCCACAATCGGAGTCAGCACTCCGCCGAGTGTTTCAATTCCAAGTGTAAGAGGAATGACGTCGAGAAGCAGGATGTCTTTGACTTCTCCGGTTAAAACTGCGCCTTGAATTGCGGCGCCGACGGCAACCACTTCATCAGGGTTGACGCCTTTATGAGGCTCGCGTCCGAAGATCTCTTTTACTTTACGCTCCACAGCCGGCATTCTTGTCATACCGCCGACGAGGATCACTTCTTGAATTTGATCTTTGGTAAGGCCCGCATCTTTGAGGGCTTTCAAACACGGTTCAACAGACCGCTCAACCAAATCATGCGCTAAGGTCTCAAGCTTGGCTCTAGAAAGCGAGAGCGCTAAGTGTTTGGGCCCTGCTGCATCAACTGTGATGAACGGCTGATTGATTTCAGTTGTCTGTGTTCCCGACAGCTCAATTTTGGCTTTCTCAGCAGCATCGCGCAGACGCTGAAGCGCCATTTTGTCTTTGCTCAGATCAATGCCATGTTCTTTTTTAAATTCTTCGAGCATCCATTGCAGAATGATGTTATCGAAGTCGTCTCCGCCCAGGTGCGTATCTCCGTTGGTTGCAAGCACTTCGAAAACACCGTCGCCGATTTCTAAGATGGAAATATCAAACGTTCCTCCGCCCAAGTCAAATACGGCAATTTTTTTGTCATGCCCTTTATCAAATCCGTAGGCGAGCGCAGCAGCAGTCGGCTCTGGAATAATCCTTTTAACATCGAGGCCCGCAATGCGGCCTGCATCTTTTGTCGATTGCCTTTGAGAATCGTTGAAGTAGGCAGGGACTGTGATAACGGCTTCTGTGATTTTTTCTCCTAAATAAGCTTCAGCAGTCTCTTTCATTTTTACGAGAACTTGCGCTGCGACTTCTTCAGGCGATACGAGTTTGCCATCGATTTCAAAAACAGCATCGCCGTTTTGATTCTCTGTGACTTTGTAGGGAACGATTTTGGCTTCATCCAAAACTTCGCGGTACTTGCGGCCGATAAACCGTTTGGAAGAAGAGACGGTTCTCTCTGGATTCATGACGGCTTGCCGTTTTGCAGGAACGCCGACAACGCGCTCGCTTCCTTTATAACCTACAACAGAAGGAGTGGTGCGTCCGCCTTCGGCGTTTGCGATGACGACGGGAGTGCTTCCTTCCATGATGGAAACGCAGGAATTTGTGGTTCCTAAGTCGATTCCAATGATTTTACTTTTTTTCTTCTGAGTTGACATCTGTAGTCTCCTTTATTTTTTTAGCAACTTTTACACGGGCCGCGCGGAGTATTCTGTCTCCGGATCGATACCCTTTTACAAACTCTTTTAAAATGATTCCATCTGCCGCGGCATCCGTCTCTTCAATTTCAACGGCTTCGTGTTTGGACGGATCGAAAAACTCCCCAACGGATGTAAATTCCGTCACACCGCTGGAGGTTATAACCTCTTTAAATTGGTTGAGGATCATCTGAAATCCCATCGCCCAATTCTTGACTTCTCCCGACATTTGATCGGCAAATTTTAAGGCGCTTTCAAGCTGATCGATCGGCGTCAAAATATCCGAAAGAACGGTATCAATGGCATACCGCATCATATCTTGCTTTTCTTTCTGCAGGCGCCGTCTTGTATTTTCTACATCGGCCAGCAGGCGCAGATACTTGTCTTTGTAATCGACAGCCTCCTCTACGGATGGATTTTGCGCGGGAACTTCGTTTTCTATTTCAGTCATTTTTTTTCTCCAATAATAAATGTCCGGGCTCAGTTTGAGGCTGTCGGTACGAAATTTTAAACTTGTACAAGCTCTTCGTCAAAGATGCCGAAATCGCATCTGATGCTGCGACTAATATGCCAAAAAGTTTTCGGTAGGGAATGCGGTGAGGTCCTAAAATGGCGATTGATCCGGCGGTATTATGATGGATGCGGTAGGGGATTGCGATCGCAGAGCATCCTTGCAGCATGCCGCCGATCCAGCAGCTTAGATTCCCGTTTTTGACGCACTCTTGCAAAATTGATTGAAGGGCGAGGCGGTTTTCAAAAAGCGCCAGCCCTTCTGCAAGAGCTGCTTGATCGTTAAAGTCGCCGAACGATAGAAGTTTTGAAAAGCCCGTTTTAGTGATGTCTTCCATCGAAAAGTTAGTCGAGCCTACCAAGTGGCGCAGCATCGCTTCGCTATAAAAACGGGCCGCTAAAACTTCTTCTTCAGGGGAAAGAGACGGCTTATCAAGGCCGGTTAATTTCCAATGAAAATAACCCTCCAGCCGTTTGATGGTAAAATTGCTCAGTTTCTTATCGGCATAAAGGGTTTCTGTGTGAACCAAGCCAAAATCAGTGATCAAGATGCAAAGGCAACGGTTCGAGTCGATGGCAATGAGCTTGACATCCATAACGAAGTCTTGATCAAAGCGAGGAGAGGAAAGAAAGACAGCGCAGCCGGTCGCTTCCGATAAAGTTTCTGCGGCATGTTGGAGGTAGCTGGCAAGGGCCCGCGTTTCTTTATAAAGGGATTTTTTGAGCTTCTCCGTTTCTTTTTCATCCATCTGAGGGTTTTTGAGATGGGCCTCGGCATAGAGTTGATAGGCGAGCGAGGTGGGGGTTCTTCCGCCGGAGGAATGCTGCTGTTTTAAGAGCCCTTCCTCTTCTAATTTGGAGAAATAGTTTCGGATTGTCGCAGAACTGAGCGCTTCGAACCCATTCTCTCTTAGTGTGTTAGATCCGACCGGTTTACCGGTCTCTAAGTAGAGCTCGATCAAGCCCATCAGAACGAGTCTTTCTCGCTCATCCTTCG
>JBGPMV010000037.1:0-11843 GCA_041487155.1 Rhabdochlamydiaceae bacterium | reverse complement strand
ATTTGAAAGAGGTACATGAGGCCTTAACCTTTCACCCCAAAATTAATCATCGTTTTGTTTCTGGTCATTTTCCTATTTGGTTTTTCCAACAAAAAGATCCAATGTACGAAGCTTCTTTTTTTGTTACAACACTTCGAGATCCAATTGAAAGAGTCCTGTCTCATCTCCGTTATCGTTATCAGCAGAACCAAATAGAGGATAAAAATGAGCTTCGCAAAATCCCATCAAATCTCATGTGCAAGATGCTATGCTCAGATCCTACTCTAGAAGGCGAAGAACTCTTAAAAAATTGCATAGAAAACCTTGAAAGAATTGATTTCATTATTTTTTTTGACGACTTCGAAAATGGGGTCAGACGTTTGTTTAAAAGGCTTCACCTTAGGCAGCCAATAACGATTCCTCGTTTGAATACGACTGATGAACTGAAACAAGAACCTATCAGCAATGAACTCCTCGAGCAAATAAGGGAGCGTAATTCTCTTGATATACCGCTCTATGAATACGCCTATAAGAAGTTTCATAAATAACAGGCTGAAATCCGAAACGATTTACTCCATGAGTTGTAATTCTTGGTAATGACGCAGGAGGTCGCGAAAGTGGGCGGCGTCTTCGAACCGGAGCTCTTTGGCGGCGAGTTTCATTTCTGATTCGTAGAACTCGATTTTGGAATCGACGTCTTCGGAGGTAAGGTGAGGGGGTGGTGTGTCGCCTTCTTCTTTGAGGGTTTCGACGACGTCGCCGAAGGTTTTGGCTAGATCTTCGGCGATGGAGCGGATGACGGTATATGGGATGATGCCGTGGGCTTTGTTGTAGGCATCTTGGACGTGGCGGCGGTCTTGGGTGATGCGGAGGGTGGCTTCGATGGACTTGGTTATTTTGTCGGCATACATGATGACGCGGCCATGGAGGTTACGGGAGGCACGGCCGCAGGTTTGGATGAGGGCGGTTTCGCTGCGGAGGAACCCTTCTTTATCAGCGTCGAGGATGGCAACGAGGGAAACTTCAGGGATGTCGAGTCCTTCGCGGAGGAGGTTGATGCCAACGAGGACGTCAATGGTGCCGCGGCGGAGCTCGTTGATGATCTGGACGCGCTCGAGGGTCTCGATGTCGGAGTGCATGTAGCGGGCTTTGATGCCGATTTCTTTGAGGTACTTGGAAAGATCTTCGGAGAGTTTTTTAGTGAGGGTGGTGACGAGGACGCGGCCTCCTTTTTCGGTGGTCTGCTTGATCTCTTCGAGGACGTCGTCGACTTGGTTTGTGGCGGGTTTGATTTCAATGACGGGGTCGAGAAGTCCGGTGGGGCGGATGATCTGTTGGATGATCTCGCCTTGGGCCTCTTTGACTTCCCAGGGGCTAGGGGTTGCAGAGACGTAGATGACTTGATGGATGCGGTTATAAAACTCTTCGAACTTTTGCGGACGGTTGTCGTAGGCGGAAGGGAGCCTAAAACCAAACTCGACGAGCGCTTTTTTGCGGGCTTGGTCTCCATTGTACATGGCGTGCACTTGGGGAAGGGTCTGGTGCGACTCATCGATAAAGAGGACGAAGTCGGGAGGAAAATAGTCGAGAAGGCAGGGAGGTGGGTCTCCGGCCTTTCTTCCGCTGAAATGGCGGGAGTAGTTTTCAATGCCTTTACAGAAGCCGATTTCACGGATCATTTCGAGGTCGTATTTGGTTCTTTCGAGGATGCGTTGGTGTTCGATGAGTTTGTTGTTAGCTTCAAAGTACGCGGCGCGTTCCTTGAGTTCGGCGCGGATGGTATCGAGGGCTTTATAGCGAACCTCTTCAGGGGTGACGTGGTGAGATCCAGGGAAGACGGTGATCTTGTCTTTGCGGGTTTGGACTTTTCCGGTGAGGGGGTCGATTTGGGAGATCCGTTCGATTTCATCGCCGAAGAATTCGATGCGGTAGGCGAGGTCTTCTTCGTAGGCAGGCATGATTTCTAAGACGTCGCCTCGGACCCGGAACGTTCCTCGGACGAGTTCAAAATCGCTCCGTTTATAGTGCATTTGAACGAGGTGGAGCAAGACTTCATCGCGCCTGCGTGTTTCATTCACGGAAAGTATAAGTCTCATTTTGGCGTAATATTCGGGGAGGCCGAGGCCGTAGATGCAGGAGACGGAGGCGACGATGATGACGTCTCTTCGTTCGATGAGGGAGCGTGTGGCAGAGAGGCGCATGCGGTCGATTTGTTCGTTGATGGCCATGTCTTTTTCGATGTAGGTGTCGGTGCGGGCGATGTAGGCTTCGGGCTGGTAGTAGTCGTAGTAGGAGACAAAATATTCGACGGCGTTATCGGGGAAAAATGCTTTGAACTCTTGGTACAGCTGAGCGGCGAGTGTTTTATTGTGCGCTAGGATGAGAGCAGGGCGCTGTACTTTTTCAATGACGCTGGCCATGGTGAAAGTTTTTCCGGAGCCTGTGATGCCGAGAAGGACTTGCGATTTTTTATGGTGGTTTAGGCCATCGACAAGTTTTTCGATGGCTTGGGGCTGATCTCCTTTGGGCTCAAACGTGGTGACGAGTTTAAACATGAGGTGTGAGGTGGAGCATGCTGGCGATTTCAAATAAGAAAATAAAGAGGGCGACTCCAAAGATGGCCATTAGAATTTTTTTGCCTCCAAAAAGCTGATAGGTTCCTTGGATCTTGTCACGATAGCGTGCTTTCCAGGCCATGACGACGGGGAGAATGCCAAAGAGGGTGACGGCGCAAATACCGCCGGCAAAGTTGAGTGCGTGGATGAAGATGTCGGGATAGATGATGCCGAAGATAAGAGGTGGGGCGAGCGCTAGGATGCACATGGGAATGGTTTCGTGTTTTTCTCGTTTAATTTTGAAGGCGTCGGCAAGAAAATGTGTGAGGGCAAGGGTTTGTGCGAGAAAGGAGCTGAGGAGGGCGAAGAGGGCGAGCCCTTCTGCAAAGGTGCTGACCCAGGAGAGGCCTAAAATTCCTGCGACGGCGTCGGAGGCTTGCCGGCCTTGTTTTAAACTTTCAATGATGCCCCATTTTCCTTCTGCCGGAACAATCCCTAAGACGACGATATCCCAGATGAGGTAGACGATGAGGGCAAAAAAACTGCCGGCTAAGATGGTTTTGCGCACCCGTTTTGCATCGTGGTTCATGTAGGTCATGAGGGTGGGGATCATGTTGTGGTAGCCGAAAGAAATCACGAGGACGGGAAGGGAGAAGAGGGCATAAAGGGGTTCGGACCTGGTTAGGAGTTTGGGTTGGATGTACTGCATGCCGAGGATGATCATGCCGATGTAGGTTGCAATTTTGCCGAACATAAAAAATCGATTCCAATGGTCGACGGTGCGGGTTCCTTGATAGACTAGGACTCCGAAGCCGAGGGTGAAAATCGCGGCTCCAAGACCTCTTGGGATTGAAAAGGAGGTGAAGGCTAAGCTTCCGCTGCCGGAGATGTAGGCGACAAGAAGGGAGTAAAATAGAAAGAGGTAAAGAACCCAGCAGAGGATGCGGCCGATGGGCCCGAGGGCCCTTTCGGCCATGGAGCCGATATTGACACGCTCTGTAAAGGTACTGCCCACTTCAACGAGGAGAAGGCCTGTCAGCGTCATGAATCCCCATGCGATTAAGAAGGAAAATACGGATGGGATGAATCCTGCGATGCCTGTGGCGATGGGGAGGGCGAGCATTCCTGCTCCGATGCAGCTTCCTGCAATAAGAAGCATGCCGCCGATGAATGAGCCTGTCTTGTTCATGTCTTGAGTTCTGTGAGTTGATGTCTTTTTTGATCGTTTTTAATCTCTTGGCCGAGCCTTCCGAGTACATATCCATCGTAGTCGACGAATTTGAAAAATCTTTCAAAGGAGGGGAAGATGGTTGATACTTGCTTTGCAAGCTCTTGGGCAATGAAGCGGTATCCGGGGTGTCCTGCGGGAGAGGAGCGGAGTTCGCAGAGCCACTGGAGCGATCTTAGGTTGATGTTGATGTACCAATGAATGTTATAGGCCATGGGAACGATGTATTGGGCCTCTTCAGGGAGTTCTTTTGCGATGGTTTCGTAGGCTTCTTTTGCGATCTCCATTGCTTTGATATATTCGGATTCCATGAAGGTACCGGTTATTTCTTCGGGAATACAATAGCCAAAATTGCAGGTGAGGCGCTGCCGTTCTTGTGTGAGCATACGGTGTCTGTGGAGATCTCGATAAACTCCGAAGTCGGCTAAGATTTCAAAGGTAAACGTGGCGTGTTCCAGCGCGCGGGGCGATTTATGGCGGCGGTTTTCTCTAAATTGGGAGGCGGTCTCTAAAATTTGGCCTAAGGCTTCGTCGGAGAGTTTTCGGCAGTAGTCTTGAAGCTCTGAAAGGCTGGCGTCTGTCTGTGAGAAGAGAAGAGCGGCGGCCACGCGGTAGGGGCTGTCGGGATCATAGCCGATGAGTTTAACGCCGGGCTCTGTCATCCGGTCTAGGAAGGCGTCGTGCTGGCGCGCGGTGGTGGCGAGCTCGGCTTCGAGCTGACTCATAAAGTCGCAGAAGCCTTTTTGATGTTTATGCGCAGGATCTGCTCTACGGATGAACGAGGGGATGACTTTTGAGAGTTCCTGATGCGACTTTTTGCTGATGTCTTCTAATTCTGCCAAATTAGAACAGTTGAACTTTTGCAAAAGTCCTTCAAAAAATCTGCCGTTGCCATAAACACCCATGTTGGTGAGGGTGCTGGCCGGGAGAAGGCCTCGAAGGCAGTCTAAAACTTTTGCACGTAGGGCTGCTTCATAGGCATTGGTGGATGTGGCTGGATCTTTTGGAAACTTTTTCTCCATAACTTCGGTGAGAGGTGCAATGAGTTTTGAATAGGTATCAAAAAGATGGTTGCAGGTTTTGACATACAGATCCCGGAAGTCAGAGGTCATTAAAAGGGGCTCTCTATAGAAGAGGTATTCATCGCGGAATTTTTGATCAAAATAGATGTAGCGGGTCGATTTTTCAAGGGGCGATCCGCCAATCCGGCAATCTTCGATGGCTTTGGCTGCTAGCATGGAGATATTTTCTAAAGCAAGATGGGCGCCTCCGAGCTCTCCGATCGAGTCGTCTCCGTAGCCATCTAGGATTCTGTCGTAAAAATTTTGAGCTTTTTGGATCGAGACGCTTTGATCTTCGGCCATTTCACTTTGGGGAGAAACGCCTGTAATGCTCGCAAAAGCGGTCTCTTCATTTTGGATAAAATCTTTTAGAAGCAGGGTTCTTAACCCCAAAATAGATCTTGAATAACGAGAAAAGAGGGCTCCTTTGATGACTTCAGGCAGGTTTCTCAGGACAAAAACATTGCTGGACGTGCTGGTGACATAGCGGCTTAAAATTTTAAGCTGGCTTTCGGAAAACTCCTCGTAATTTTCAATCATATTTACTCCTAGATTGTATCCAGAGTGTCAGAATTATGGACGTCGCGCAAGAAAAAAAATTTAGATTACAATACCGCGCACAGTCACAAGCGGAAACATCCTATCTTTAGATAGCACCAAAGCCAAAGATGACCTTGGTGGAGAAATAGGCGTTCTAACAGCCTTGTTGCATAAATGCTCATAGGGGATTTTCCACATCTTTATTGGAAATCAATCTATGATCAGAACTGTGAAATTGGGGAAAAATCTCTATGGGACTGACGCAATATACTGTAATCGCGCTTTGAAAAGTTAAAAATTCTATCTTCAAAATACACCTCTATGTACTTGAATTTCTCAGGTTTTCTGCTAGGGCAGACCCGCTGCAGGAGAGCTCCCTTATGGGGTTAGCGGAGCAGCATGGAGTCGGGAAATGCCCTAGCAGAAAATTTGGGAAACTCAAGTATGTAGAAGCAAGATTTTTTTAATTCCATGTTTGTTATACTACTTTCTGACCATAGGTAAGTGAAAGAAAGGAGTCTAAAAATGAGTATAGTTGGAAGCTATGAATATGTGTATGGGGCAGGTAATGCTCCTAACAGAAGAATTGATTTTTTGGGTGATGGTACCCAGGTATGGGGAGAAGTTTCTGGAAAACGTCAAGGCGTTTGGACAAGAATGGGAAGTATAGAAGAAACCCAGATGACTAAGGAAGGAGCCTCAACGTCAAAAAAAGTACAAATTATGATGGAAGCAAGAGAAAAAGGTGTTAGCCCTGAATATCCATCTGATAAGGATTTTAACACCCTTCGTTATACAGAAAAAGTCAGAATGATATCAAAATTGCAACCTACGGGGAATTACCGTATTTCCATATCGAATGATATTGGTACAAATCCACTTTTTGAAACAGTGAACCATTTGTCTTTCTTTGATCCAACGTGATTCAAGCTTTTTGGAGAGTCTGAACAAGACATTGTTTCATAATTCTAAAGAGATTTCCGATATCAGCATTGGCAATAGAGGCCTCGATGACTGCTGCGGCTACAATATGGTTTGAAGATGCACTCCCAGGAATAGGCTTATTGTTTTTATAAGAGCTTCTCACAGATTCAACTAAAGC
The DNA here is from genome assembly GCA_041487155.1 of Rhabdochlamydiaceae bacterium. Lineage (GTDB taxonomy): Bacteria > Chlamydiota > Chlamydiia > Chlamydiales > Rhabdochlamydiaceae > PALSA-1444. The sequence goes on along the minus strand of JBGPMV010000037.1, from coordinate 5,378 downwards.
CTCATCGCTCGAAGACCAATTGAATATTTCAGTGAGTTTTTTCTTTCCTAGGGCATTAAATTTTCTTGTCGTGATGGCGTTAGCAATAACCTCTGTAGAAAGACGCGCCACATCAAAAGGAATGACGATTTCTTCTCTTTCAGGAGGAAAGGATTCACGATTTTGTTTAATGATACTAATGCTTGGTTTTTTTGAGAATTCTTTTGAAGTTATTTCATCGGTAATAAGTTTGATCCATTGGGTCTTTGATTTTTTATCGAGCGCGGTTTGATTAACGGTCTCGGCCATTAAAAACGGTCTTAGCGCTTCAATAGGATGTTCATCTGAGAAAATTTTATATGCTTTATATTGAACCTTCTTGCCATTTATTTCTCCAAGTATTCCTTGGGGCTTTTTAATTTTCATTTTTTTTGAGACACTTTTTATTTGAAGATCTATTTCTGATTCATAAAAAACGTGTAGAACAGGCCGTCTTTTTTTAGTTTCAAAAGGGCCAGCTGTCTTTAAAAGTCTATCCTGAGACTGCCCACGGAGGTATCCGATGATCCCAATGGCTATAGAAGGTCCTGTGCTCAATACTCCCAAAATATCAGAGGCTAGCTCTTCGACTCTCTTAGGCATGCTCCAGTATTCTTTTAGACAAGCCAGATGTTCTTCCTTGTAAGTGATTCCTTCTTTTTTAAGCCTGGGTTCTAATTTGTTTTCAATTGCAGCTTTTACACTTTTAGTCAATTCGTCCAAAAGTCCGACTTTTGATTGGATTAGATGATGACCAGCAACCTCGTGTCCCATAACAGACCAGGCGAACAGACCTCTTGTTCTATATTTCGGGGGTAAACATACCACGCCGACAGAAATCTTCTCTGCATACTCCTCAAACGTCTTTTGGATTTTTTCTTCGGTAATCGTGAAAGGGCCCTTGTGTTTTTTATTCCAGGCCACAAGAGGAGGTGTAGGAATCGCCATATGATCAATTGCAATATTGTAAATAGTGTTGATAATTCCTTGAAAGGCAAGCAAATCTTCAAAAGCAGGTCTGTCATACCGACTTTCATAACCTCTTTGAAGGAGCGCTTCAACAAGAATTGGAAGACAAAAGTGAATATTTTTTTCTTTCTCTTCCGAGAGATCTTCAGGATGAGTGGAAAAAATCTTGTCGAATTGATCTTTTTGAAGATGGTGTATAAGACAGTTGATTAATCGATGAACAACATTATCCTTATAGGCGTCGGGAAGAGCTTGTGATTCTTGAAGTTCACTGAGCGCCATTATAAGATGCCCATGATCAGGTCTAAATAGACCGCCTGTTTGGGAGTAGTAGACATCTAAAGTTGCATTGGTGAGATTAAAATTGGGAATCAATGCCAATCAACACTCCTCAAGCTTTTGAGGAACAAATATATTAGCTTTAATAATTCATTTCAAATATCTTTTGAATTTTCAGCAATCAGAACAGTGAAATTGGAGAAATTCTCTATTGGATTTGTGCAACAAAGCCCGTTCTAACTGTCATTGTTGAAAAAAAGAAAAAAGTTGAAATTGAAAATAAGGGGAATATTATGAGTTTTATAACACGAGTAAACGGATTTGTGACTAATTCAACAGCCACGTTTGTCAAAAGGCAACGTAAAAGTAGATTAGAAGGTAACATTAACAAACGAGTGTCTAATGAGACATTTAAAGGCTCTTTTCCTCCAGGAAAAATTTCTCAGAGAGAGTGGAAAGTGCTGAAGCAAGCAGAGAGGGAAATTGAAGACTGGAACAACGCCATTCTAAAAGCAAAAAATGGTACATAAAAGTCCAAATTCACATAACCTAAGCAGGAGCAGTATATATACTTTTGTCAATCTGCTTTACACGAAGCTTGGGTTTCCTAAATTTTCGTCTATGCCATCCCCTATAGTAGATTCCCAATCTTTCATAACTTCTGCTTGCGATGGATCGTTTCTCATATCAGCATATTCTTGTCGTAGCTGATTTTTTTTTGTCTCTAGCTCCTTTACAATATGATTTGGATTTTTTGACGACATTTGTTGTCTCCTTCCACTATTGAGTTTATCTTTTTTTGAAGCGTCGGTAATATTCTATTAAGAATTGGACTACCGATCAATGGGAACATCTCAAAAAGGGTTTTTATGCTGATGATTAGACCTCGACGCAACCGTAGAAGCGATGCCATCCGCCGTTTGGTGGAAGAATGTTCTTTAAGGCCGGCAGATCTGGTGGCTCCGTTTTTTGTCCTGGAGGGGGAGGGGAAAAGGGTTAAAATTCCGTCTTTTCCGGGGGTGGATCAATTATCGATTGATCTGGTTTTAAAAGAAGCCGAGCGGCTCCATTCCAAGGGAATCCCATCGGTCGCTCTTTTTCCGGTGATCGAGCCTTCGATGAAAGATGCACAAGGCTCTCAAGCTCTTAATCCTAATGGCATTATCCCTCGGGCGCTTCAAGCGCTTAAAAAAGAAATTCCTTCTTTGTGTTTAATCACCGATGTTGCGTTGGATCCGTACACTTCGCATGGGCATGACGGTGTTGTGAATGAAAGCGGCTATGTTCTCAACGATGCGACGGTAAAGATTTTGGTGGAGTCGGCCTGCATTGCGGCTGCTGCCGGCGCTGATTTTGTGGCTCCTAGCGACATGATGGATGGAAGGGTGGGCGCGATTCGGATAGCGCTAGACGCGGCGGGACTCGAAGAGGTGGGGATCATCTCTTATACGGCAAAATACGCATCGAGTCTTTATGCCCCTTTTCGAGATACGTTAGGATCCAAGCTTAAGTTCGGGGATAAAAAAACATACCAGATGAATCCTGCAAACAGCCGGGAGGCTGTTCGGCAGGCCATTTTAGATATTGAGCAGGGCGCTGATATGGTGATGGTAAAGCCGGCTCTTTTTTATCTCGATGTGATTGCACAGCTGCGCGGTAAAGTCCACGTTCCGATTTGCGCTTATCATGTGAGCGGGGAATATTCGATGGTGATGGCGGCCCATGCGGCGGGATGGCTCGATGCTCCGAAGGTTTTTTATGAAGGGCTTTTAAGCATCAAGCGGGCCGGCGCCGATTTTATCTTCACGTATGCTGTCGATCAAGTGTTACCTCAAATTCAATCTCTCTAGCCGGATGGTTGGATAGAGGGATTTTCCGCTGTTTGCGATGGCTCCAATGTCTCGAAGCCAGGCCGACATGGCGTATCCGACATAGGTCTTACTCGACTGCCTTAAAAACATATCGATGGGGAGGTAAAATGCAAACCCTTTGTCATAATAGATGTGGTGGTTAACGTGGTCGTGGCCGTTGGTGATGGTATACCAGAGGCCGACTTGGAGGCCGCTTTTGAACCACCGGTTGATTTCAAATTTCACTCCGCGGTCCTTGGCGAGGAATTGACCGGCTGTGATTTTACAATCGAGGTTCCACGGTTTAAGGGTGTAGTAAAAGTTGAGAAAATATTGGACGCCTAAAAAGTGTTCGTAGGTGGCTTTGATGCCTTTTAAGATACGGATTTTATTTGTAAAGCCAAGTCCTTTATATCGCCGTTTCCAAACGGTTGCTTCTTCAGCTCCGATGGCCCAATCGGCATGAGCTCCGTAATATAAAAGCTCGGTGGCGCCTCCGCCATATGCAGGCTCAAAATATCCGGCGGCTACTCTGTAAAACCATCCTCTTCCGATGTGCCAGCTCTTCTGCAGGTAAGCGATTTCAAGTGAGACGGTATTCGACTGGAAATATTTGACTGAATCGCTTCTGACGTTGGGAAGCTGGGAGGGGTTGAGGCGATCAAAATCTCCTAAGTGGAGCATGCTGGATTTGATCGAGTAGCCGACTTGAGTTTCATAATAGATGTTATCGAAAAGATATCCTTCGGGCGTTGCGATTAGGCTGACGTTATATTTGATTTTGCCGGTTGAGCTTCCAAAAAAGGTTTGGGCGCGCGGACGGAAGGTGAAGAGCCACACCTCTTTTTTTCGCTTGTAAAGCGGCTCTGAGCCGGCGGGTTTGTAACGGCTGCTGATCATGGGAGAGAGCGAGGCCATCTCAAATCCCGTGATGGCGCCTTGGCGGTAGCGGTAGAGATCTTCGGTTCTAAAATGGTAGCCTTGGCAGAGGACTCCATCGGCTTCAATCATCACGGTGACGCGCCGGACGTTGGAGGGGGTGATCGCTGCGAGGACTCGCTCGATGCGATCCCGGACAATCGGCTCTTCGCGGTACATGTTATTAATTATTTTAATCCAGAGCTCCCCTTCTTGTGTCATGTAGGCTTGATAGAGATCAAGCCCTTGCTGGCCTAAACTGAAGCCGAGTTCATTGATAAAGTCGGCATCGGGCCTTGTGACGCCGAGGGGTTCTGTGTCAACCGGCGAGCGGTAGAGAAGCGGCTCGCGGGTTTTGGGGATGAACCCTTTTGTGGTGCCGAGGGGATAGCGGAGCATGCCCATTGCTGAAATCTCTTCTCCGCGGTGTGAATTGACGGTGAGCTGCAGCGTATCTCCGAGCACATATGAGACTCCGGCATTAATTCGGGAGCGGACCTGCCGGCCCTTGGGATGCTCATGCGGATGGTTTTTGTAATCGTTTCCGTCATACTCGGTAATGAGGGAGAGCTTATTGAGGAATAAGATCTCGGTTTTTCTCCAAGGCGACCAGGCAATCCCTCCGAAAAATCCTTTCATCCTTCTTCTTCCCCAGCCTAGGGTGGCTTCGACATTTGCATCATTCCATGTTTTAGTGGCGACGATGTATTGCGAGTTGAACCGCTTGGTGCCGATAAAGTCTTCGATGCCGACGGCAAATTGAGGGAAATGTGCAAGACCATCGCTGGGGAGGTTGAAAACGAATTTTGCGTTTCCGATTCTTTCAGCGTCATCTCCAAACCCTTCATGGCCGAAATTGGCTTCTTTGATGCCTGTAAACACTCGGTAGTTGAGTGCAAGTTCGATGCGGTCAAAGTATTGGAAGCTGATGCCGTAGTTATTATAAGGATGCACTCTGGCAAAGCCGATGCCGATGACGCCTTCTTTGGGCATGCGGGCAGACGGCATATTAAAATACCCTCCCATCATGGAGGAGTTTTGGAAAAAGGGAAGCTCGTCTTTTAAGCGGCGGTCGATCTCGTCGACGAGTTCGAGGTCTCTAAAAAGAGAGGCCTGATCTTCGGCAAGAAGCGAAAAGAGCACACACGAAAATAGGGCGCTGCGGAAAAACATAGGACAACAGAGTAGAGAGCGGAGAAGATTATTTTCAAATGTTCTTACGAAAAAAGAGCGTTTGAAGTATGGTATCAGAAATTAATTTAGAGGTTTTTTGATGATGAAGCTTGCGCTGAAGGATCACGTCGTACAAATGGGCTATTTGGAGAGGGACGCTCAAGAGGTCAT
>JBGPMV010000036.1:0-12040 GCA_041487155.1 Rhabdochlamydiaceae bacterium | reverse complement strand
CTTTTTTCTCCTGTAAAAGATAGACAATACGTTTAAACTCATCGCCTCTATGGGCATAATCCCGGAACATGTCATAACTTGAACATCCCGGGGATAACAACACTACTTCTCCTTCTTGTGCAAGGGCTGTGCAATGCTGCACTGCCTCACTCAAAGAAGATAAAATAGGCACCTGATAATCAGGATTTAACTCTTGCGCAATTTTCTTTGCCGCTTCTCCCATTGCTACAACGTGTCTCACTTTTTTAGCAAATGGCTTCTTCCAAACCTCGTACGAAAATCCTTTATCAACACCGCCGGCGATCAGTAATATCGGTTTATTCATCGCTTCAACTGCTTTAATCGTCGCATCGAGATTCGTTCCCTTGCTGTCGTTGATATAGTCGACACCATCAATCGACGCCACCCACTCAATGCGATGCAAAGGTTTTTTAAAACTTTGGACCGCTTGCAGAAAAGTCTCTTCCGTCACACCAAACTTTTGACAAGCAATCCATGCAGCCACTCTATTCTCAAGCTCATGCACAGCTGTGTATTTTCCCAAAAAGATTAACTTATCTGCTGATAAGGTACAACCCTGATTTTGGCTATATGTCCGATAATCCATTTTTAAAAGCTCTTTAAAATCTTTTGCAACCTCTTCATGCACCCACAGCTCCCCTTCAGGCTTCAAACAATCTTGAAGCCGGCACTTGGATTTGGCATAACTTTTCATCGAATCATATCGATCGAGATGATCCGGCGTGATGTTTAATATTAAACCGAGGTCGAAAAAAGGCCCCGACAGCGTATCAAGCTGAAACGAGCTCAGCTCAATGACGGCGATCTCCCCTTCTTTCTCAGAGCCGACATAGGCAGAAAGAGGCTGGCCTACATTTCCTAAAGCCTTTGCAAAAAATCCTGCGCATTCAAGCACATGTGCAATGAGCAAAGTGACAGTTGTTTTTCCGTTGGTTCCCGTGATAGCGATTGCGGGTTGATGAAGCCGCTCCAAAGCAAGCTGCGCTTCCCCTACCACTTTCACACCTGATTTTACCGCCTCTACAATTAAAGGATGCGCGGGAGAAACTCCCGGCGACAAAATCAGACGGTCAAACTCCTTCACAACGGGCGCACAAACCATCCGCTTGTCTGCTACTCTTTGATGGTCGTCGAAGCCATAAACATCATCCCCTTCTTTTTCAAGAAGATCGTATGCTGCAAGCCCGCTCTTACCTAATCCAATAATGAGACTTTTGACCATGAACCTATCCCTAAATGATCAATTTATGATTTTTGATGTATTTTTTCTCAGATTTTAAAACCGCTTCGCAGGACATACTTGAATAAGTAGGCCAAGAAGCGGCTTTAAAATATGAGGAAAAAGACGCAAAAAGCGAAAGTTGATCATTTAGGGATAGGTTCATTACTGTACCTTGAGTGAGATGACCCCAATAACTGCTAAAATGAGTCCGATGATCCAAAAGCGGAGAACGACTTTTGTTTCAGGCCATCCTTTATATTCAAAATGGTGGTGCAGCGGCGTGCACAAAAAGATCCGTTTCTTATTGCGGAGCCTATAGCTCGCCACTTGTAAGATCACTGAGAGGGCCTCTGCAACAAAAATACCGCCCACGAGCGCGAGGAGCACTTCTCTCCGGAGCAGGACAGCTGCAACCCCTAAAACTCCTCCTAAGGCCAAAGACCCGGTGTCGCCCATAAAGACCTGTGCGGGGTAGCCGTTGTACCATAAAAATCCGAGACACGCCCCTATTGTTGCGCAAAGAAAGACAGCGATTTCACTGGCTCCTTCAATATAGATAATATTGAGGTAGCGGGAGACCTCCAAATTATTCGACAAGAATGCGACAAGAGCAAGCACCCCTGCCGTCAGAATGACGCAACCGGATGCCAAACCATCCAGTCCGTCCGTCAGATTTACAGCATTGGATGAACCTGTAATGACAACCATGGTAAATAAAAAACCCACAGCCGCAAGAATGCCCGAAAGCTGGAAGAGCGGCTCTTTATAAAAAGGGACATAGTACTGCGTCATAAAATCTGCAGTTTGTGCAACCTGAGTCTGGATTTTTGCAACAGGGGGTGTAAACCATGTTCCTATGCGCAGACTTTCAGCAAATCCCGGACAAATCCCATACGCTGCAATCAATGCAGCAAAAAGAATTTGCGCTAAAAACTTTTTTCGAGGCCTCAGCCCTTTGGAGTTTTTATGTTTTAGCTTCAAATAGTCGTCGTATCCTCCAATGAACCCAAGCCATAAAATGGTCACAAAAAAGATCAACGTATAGCTGCTGGAAAGATCCATCCATAGAAGAAGGGCTACGAGCATTGAAAAGAGCATCAACACACCTCCCATCGAGGGTGTATTTTTTTTCTTTTCATGGAGCTGGGCCAGCATCGGACAATCTTCCACGCGGATGGATTGGCCCGTCTTCAGCTCATATAGCCGTTTAATGAAGCGGGGTCCTAAAATAATGGTGAGCACAAGAGACGTCAGCGCCGCCAGCATCATGCGTGTGGAAGAATATGAAAACGCCGTAGGAATCTTCCATCCCCATGAAATCAAAGTTTTAAAAAGAAAAAGTATCATATTGAATTACCAGTAGGAACCTTCATGTTAAAAGATCCGAGGAAATTGACCCAAGAGAATTATTCGTCCAAAAGCTCCCACAGCTTGTTGCCGTTGGAGCCTTTGATCAGGACAACATCGCCGGGTTTGGAAAGCTCAAAAAGGGTTTTCTTGAGTAGGCGGATATCTCGGAAGAACTCGACCGGCTTGCCGGCTTTGGAAAACAGTTCAACCATGGGCATGCATTTTTTTCCGTAGCAGAGGAGGTGGTCGATGACGGGAAGGGCCTGCTCACCGACTTTCTTGTGTCCCTCTTCGGAATACTTTCCAATGGTCATCATCTCACCAAAAACAAGAATCGTTTTGGCGCCAAAGGCGGGCTTGGGAAGATTCTCAAGAGCCGCTTTTGTAGATTCGGGGCTGGCGTTGTAGCTGTCGTTGATGATGATGACTCCTTCGCGGTCTATTTTTTCAAAGCGGAGTTTGATCGATTTTAAATCTCTAATCCCTTTGAAGATTTCTTCCCAGGAAAGTCCCAAAAGATATGCGACAGCGGCAGCTCCTGCAAAATTTTCACAGAAGTGCGTTTCTGAAAAAGGGAGTCTAAATGCCGGGCTTAAATTATCGTGATAGTTAAGGTGCCAGCCGGGCTCAAGAACCATATCTGCGCTGACCGGTTCCATGGCATAGGTGATTTTTTGACAGGAACCTGTATTTTGAATCACGGGAAATTGAAAGGCTCCGTGCTCGATGACAGCCCATTTTGTAGCCGGGTGCGCAAGAATCTCTGCTTTGGCAGCGGCAACGCCTTCGAGTCCATTGGGAACCGTGTCGACATGCGAATAGCCGACTTTGGTAATCATGGCAATTTCAGGGGGAGCGATTTGAACGAGTTTTTCAATCTGCCCGAACTCGGTCATCGCCATCTCGACGATGAAGATCTCTTCCTCTCCTTTTGCTCTTAAAATAGCGAGGGGAAGGCCGACCTGAGAATTGCTATTGCCGGGTGTTTTAATAACGGTAAACTTTTGAGAAAGAAGTGTTGCTAAAAACTCTTTGGTGGTCGTTTTGCCGACAGATCCTGTCACTGCGATGATGCGCTGGCGGCGGCGTTTTTGAACCTCGAGAGCAAGTGTTTGGAGAGCGCGTGTGACATCATCGACAAAAAGAAGAATCAATCCGCCGGTTTCGCCTTTGTATGTTTTATCGACGATAGCTGCGACAGCCCCTTTCTTACCGACTTCTTGTAAAAAATCATGACCGTCGAATTTTTGTCCTCGCAGCGCAAAGAAAAGAAATCCTTCTTCGATTTCTCGACTGTCAATAGCAAAACCCTTAATAGGCGTGTCTTTGCAAGGGCAATCAAGCCATGTGCCGATCTGTTTTAACGAATCCAATCTCATATTGATAGGAAGGAAGTGTTATGGCTTCCTTCTTAAAAATCAACTTGAAGATTGAAAGAGACACCCATGAGGCCTAAATTTCCATGCCGTCTTTGCTCAACATTTACTAAACCATTGTCTGAATATAAGTTGTAGAGTTGGTTCATATCAAACCACAGAGCGCCTTCAAAATTTATGGAAGGGGCAATGCGAATGGTATTATTTTTCATCCATTGTTCCCATCCGATTCCTAAAGAGGCTTCGACGTTGGAACGAATTACACCTATCGAGTCGTCCGATTTGATCTGGGTATTAGCTCGCTGAAAAATATCATGCACAACAGTGGATGATGCATTAGATTCCTTCAATTTAAGGTTTTGTGCACCCACTAATAGAGACGTTGAAATGTTAGCAAGGAGTGAAAAGTGAGACTGAAAGTAATAAATGAAAGCTGTTCCAACACGCGGGCCTACACCCCAAAAATCATTATCAAGAGTCGCTCTTGTGATGGAAGAGAATGGTGGGAACTGATTGGTGATGGAAGTTTTTATGTGCGCCTGTTGATACTGGAAGGAGCCTCGAACACCAAAATAAGGATGGAAAACGGTCGTTTTAGACATATCAAAGAGCCTTCCAACCATTAAATCAACCGTCCAATAATTGAGCCTCCAGTTAAAACTCCCTCCATTCGTTGGATTACTGATAAAGAATGGATTGAATCCAACTCCATCGGATAGGTTTGCATTTGCCGAATCGTTTGTATCCGTGTAGAAAAATGTGGTGGTCAATCCGATATCCCAAAGGTCATGTTTGGGAAGGTACCGCCCTATTGCCACACGAACTCCTGAACTCCATTCGAATTCAGGCTGTTTCACTTTAATTTTATTGGTGAAGTTATTCCCGCTGGTTTGCTCGAATGAATCGGTGTTTCCAAAGATCATGTTTTCCATATACGGCTTCATCAAGAGATAACTTTCTTCCGTATACCACTCTTGGGTCTGTGCAAAAGGAAAGTTTTCAGTCATCTCTGGTCCTTCTTGAGGAGGATTATTTCCGTTACTCCATGCCTGCAGGGAGAGTTGTGACAGCACACCCATCGCCAAAGAAGCTAATGCCCAATTTTTATTCATGTTTCGCATCTCCTTGCTCTAAAAATCAACTTGTAAATTGAAAGTAAATCCTAAAAAGCTCAAATCGCCGTGTTTGCGATCGGTTGTATAGTATTGTAAGTTTGTAACAGGGGCGAATGAAGAGTGGTTACGCACGACAATCCATTGATTCATGTCAAACCACTCGGCCGCTTCAAATACAACAGACGGCGCGATGCGGACACGGTTTCTACTCACCCACTTTTCCCATCCCATTCCAATGCTGCCTTCTAAATTGGAACGGATATCATATCCATGGTCCGATATTTTAAAGCTATTTCCTGTGGCATTGATTTGGTTCTCGATCTTTTCAGAGACCTTATAACTTCCTAAAAGCACCGAACCCGATAAAGACCCAATGATTGTCCAAAATTTATTCAGATAAAAGGTGAAGTCGGATCCTACACGCGGGCCGATTCCCCAGCTGTCGTTAAACCCTTTAAATTTCAAGGATGCTGTTTGCACGTTATTACGCGTGGCGTTCGTTCCGGAAAACTTGGCCGATTGATCTTCGTAAATCAAGTAGCTTCTTAAAGAGAAAAATGGATGGGCATGTATTTTGGAGGAGAGGAATAAATTCCGTCCGCAGGCAAGATCCCATGTAAAGAAATTAAGCCTCCAGCTCCCTTCCCCTTCTGAAAAGTTAAATGTCGGCGCTGTAGGAGACCACATGGCGAGTAGAGATCCGCCCTTGCTGGGGTTAGGTGAAGATTCATTATGCGTGTCTGAGTAAAAATAGGTCGAAATCACCGAGAGATCCCAATGATCATGATTAGGCAAATACCTGCCAATGGCTATTCGAACGCCTGAAGACCAATCAAAATCGGGTTTTTTTAGTTGAGTATTGACACTCACGTTCGATGTCGAACCTGAAAAAAACTTTACGCCCCAATCGATATCATCTTCATGAGGTTTCCAAAGCAAGTACGATTCTGTTGTATACCACCCTTGCTGATCGTTTAAAGGGAATGTCTCTTGGACATCAGAGGACTGCCCACGACTTGGAGGGTCAGGCAGCGTTCTGGGTTGACCCCAGCTCCATAAGTCTTGGGTGTTTAGTACAACTAAAGAAGTTGCGACAAATGTTGTCATCCAGCGGGACATGTATTACTCCACATGTTAAAACGATTAAAAATCAACTTTTAAATTAATATTAAAACCCATTAAGCCCAGGTTTGAATATCTTCGGTGAGGATAAATCACCGGCTGTGCTCCAGTTTCAAATGAGAACTCCGAAATATTCGAATCGATCCATCGCTTCATTGAAAACCATTCGGACACTTCGAAGACAAGAGAAGGAGCGATGCGAACAGTATTTTTTCTGACCCATTTTTCCCAACCAAGCCCCAGCGAAGCGTCAATGTTAGAGCGAAGAACACTATCTTCGTCTTTCAACTCATCGCGGTAAGGAGCGGTTATACCAAAGTCTGCAGCGAATATGTTTCCGTTTGATTTTTCACTTACATCAATGCGGCCTCCAAAGAGAGAAGCCCCAAAGGTTCCTTTTAAAGACCAATGATGTCCAAAACGGAGAGCAACATCTGTTCCAATACGAGGACCTACGCCCCAGAAATCGTGATCTCCTTTAATTTGAGAATCGCTCATGGGGCCACCTGCAAAACCCTGCCCGTTGGTAAAACTCATTTTAAAATTTTGATAATTCAAGACCGAACGAATTCCAACGAAAGGATGGATGTCGATTTTTTTTGTTAATGAATAGTACCTTCCGGCCGTCAAATCAAAAGTAAAGAAATTCATTTGCGTGGTCATTTTAGCTTTGGAGGCAAACCCTACCAGTGATGAATCCATTGTAGAATAGAGAAAATTATTACCTGGACTATCTACCAAAAAGTTAACCTCTGTATCATTATCTGCCTGATCGTAATAGTAAGTAGCGATTACATTCACATCCCAAGGATCGCTCGAAGGAAGGTAACGGGTTATTGCCACTCGAACACCGGTGCTCCAATCAAACTTTGGATGTTTGGGTGTATCTTTAACAAAGTCAGGTGAAATAGCTCTTGGTGTATTGACATGATGCAGAGCATAATCCGTATCATCTTCAAACGTCTTCCATATCAATAAGCTCTCTTCTAAGGCCCACCCTTGCGAAGAGTTGAGCGGAAAATGAGTATCTGCAGGCGGCGACGGCTGATCGAAGGGCGATTGTTGCGCCCAGGCGCCCAGTGAAGATGAAAAGAGGGAAACCGCAATCAGAGCCGATAGATGGTGTGCTTTAAACATGAATTTCTCCTAAAATGCTTAAGTTCAGTTATAAAAAATGAAATCTTTAATCACAATAGAGTTTTTTCAAAAATCTTCATCTACATAGAGGAATTTTTTTTTATAGAGTTGACCGGATATCCCCAATCCCGCATAATTTTCATGTGACGGTGGCATAGCCAAGCGGTAAGGCAGAAGCCTGCAAAGCTTCCATCCTCGGTTCGATTCCGAGTGCCACCTTTACTTTGGAAACTCAAGTGTTATATTTGGTCTCTACTCCTATCGGAAACTTGCAAGACATCTCGCTTCGCGCCATCGAAACATTAAAAAAATGTGACTACATCTTATGTGAAGATACGCGCCATAGCAAAATTCTGCTGCGGGAATATGGAATCACGGCACCGCTCCGTAGTTTTCATCAATTCAATGAAAAAAAATCGGAAGATGCAGTGGTGCAAGATCTCAAAAACGGCCTCTCTATCGGTGTGATCTCCGATGCGGGAACACCGGGGATTTGCGATCCGGGTGAATCACTTGTTCGGCGGTGCTACCAAGAAGAGATTCCTCTGACTGCCATCCCCGGCGCCTGTGCTTGGACGATGGCTCTTTCTCTGTGCCCTTTCCATAAAGGGCGGGTGCAGTTTCTAGGATTTTTACCTAAAAAAGAAGAAGAGCGCAAAAGAGCGCTTGCCGAGGCGCTACTCTTCCAAGGAACGACGATTTTCTACGAATCGCCGCAAAGACTCGTTGACTCTCTTGAGCAAATTCCGCAAGAGAGATCCGTCTGCGTCATGCGCGAGCTGACCAAACTGCACGAAGAGCACCGTGTGGGAAAGCCTCAAGACCTTATCTCTTACTACACCGCACATCCTCCTCGCGGAGAGTGTGTCCTCCTTATTGAACCGTGCTCCTTTAATTATCATGACCTCTCATTAGAGGCTCATGTCGAGTATCTGCTCAAAACTTTTAAAATTTCTCAAAGCGATGCGATCAAAATCGTGGCTGACATCCGCGGCATCCCCAAACGAGATGTTTATCATTCGATTCATAGAAATTATTAACTTGTGATATCCTAATTTCTAACTCTAAGGATAAACATGCGGCTTTGCATTGACATGGGTTCGCAAAATATTAAAGTTGCTCTTTTTGAACAGCAGAAGTGCATCAAAATCTTCCCTGTGCACGACCTCTCAGAACTGAAGAAAGGAATCGAAGGAGCCTCCATAGAACAGGGCCTTTTAGTCTGCAACAATCCTCTAAAAGCTCAAGAATGGACAAAAGAAATCTCTTCTTGGAATATTCCGATGAAGCCGGTTCTATGCGAAGATTTCCCCTCCACGATCGATCCCGACCTAAAAGACCTGCTTCTACCCGACTCCATTCCTAAAATTTATGGTGCTTTGTCTCTCTACCCTACCAACGATTGCATTGTGGTCGACTTTGGAACGACGGTTCGCTATGAGCTGATCGGCAAACAGGGAAAACTTCTCGGACGAACCCTCTTTCCATTTTTTGATCTTCTTGCCAATGCCGTTAACATTAAACCTCCTTATCTTAGCGATCAAATCCCGGCGCCTTTAGGGAAAAATCCTATCGATTCTATCAACAGCGGATGCTACTACGGCCTTTTGGGTTCCGTCGAACGAATCATCGCTGAAATCCGTTTAGAATCTCCAACTCCTTTTGAAATCATGACGATTGCAACCGGAACTGTGACTGAAAAAGTCAGCTGGAAAAACCCCTTAACAGAACTTGTCGACCAAATCCAACCCTATCTTGTCTTGGAGGGTCTGAACCAAATTATTAACGAAGGATTAAAAAAATGACTCAAGTCAAAGAACTTATTTTCGAAGATGAAGCCCGCCAAAAATTACGCGATGGGCTTTCTAAACTTGTAGAGGTCGCCGGTGTGACTCTCGGACCCACAGGGCGGCACGTCGGGCTTGAGCAAAGCTGGGGAGCTCCCACAATTACAAGCGATGGCCATAGCATCGTCAAAAATCTTGAGTTCAAAGACCAATTCGTCAATATGGGCGCCTCCATTGCCAGAGAAGCTGCTGCAAAAATGAAAGAAACCTGCGGAGACGGTACAACTTCGACCCTGCTTCTTCTTAAAGCGCTTGTAGACGGCGGCCTCAAAAATATCGGCGCCGGTGCTAGCCCCATCGAACTCAAACGGGGAATGGAAAAAGGGGTTGAAGCCGTATTAAAAGAACTCGATTTACTCAAAGCTCCCATTGACCAGCTCGATGAGCTTCTTCCCATTGCGATCTCGTCAGCTTCCGGCGATCGGGAGATTGGAAGCATGGTCGCTGAGGCTCTGCAAAAAGTAGGCAGAGGAGGCGTTGTCACCATTGAAGAGGGCAAAACAATTGCACCCTATCTTGAAATGGCAAGCGGCATGCAGCTGGACCGCGGCTATTTAAGCCCTTACTTTTGCACCAATACCGAAGCCCTCACGGCAGAACTTCATGATGCCGCTGTTCTCATCACCGACATGAGAATCGGCTCCATCCAAGAAATCCTTCCGCTCATTCAAACGATTGCCAGTACAGGAAAAGAGCTCCTGATCATCGCCGATGATCTTCAAGGCGACGCCCTTTCCACGCTTGTGATCAATAAGCTGCGCGGCACTCTCAAAGTCTGCGCCATCAAAGCGCCCGGCTTTGGCGATCAGCGTAAAGCCCTTCTTCAAGACCTCGCCATTCTAACAGGCGCTACCGTCATCTCCGAAGAAGTAGGGCTTTCCTTAAAGGAAGCAACTCCTGACCTTCTAGGGCTGGTTCAAAAAGCGCAAGTCTCCAAAGATAAAACGACTCTTATTGGCACGGCCGATGACAAAGTGGGGATTCAAGAAAGGATCAAACTGATCGATGCTCAGATTCTTTCTGAAAAATCGTCCTACGAAAAAGAAAAGCTCTTAAACCGAAAAGCGCAACTCTCAGGCGGAGTCGCTATCATCCGCGTCGGCGCTGCAACCGAACCTGAAATGAAGCAAAAAAAACAGCTCTTTGAAGACAGCTTGAACTCGACACAAGCAGCTCTTGAAGAAGGGGTTGTTCCCGGTGGAGGCATCGCCCTTCTTCGAGCTTCTATAGCAGCAAGCGTTCCTGCCTTAAAAGGAGATGAGCTCACAGGCCTTCACATCGTTCTCAAAGCCTGCGAGGCCCCTTTCCGCCAGATTGTTCAAAACACAGGCTTTGACAGCTCTCTTTTCCTAGAAAAAGTGTTATCTCAATCCAGCAACTGGGGCTTTAATGCCCTCACCGAACAAGTGGAAGATCTCCTTAAAAGCGGAGTCATCGATCCCTGCAAAATCGTCAAACACGCACTAAGAACCGCGCTTTCCTCTGCAGGCATGATCATTCTCTCCGAGGCGCTCATCGGCCATGCTCAGGATGAGCTGTGAGGAAAAAAACATCTATTACCACCGACAACATTTTTGCCGACCTTGGCTTAAAAAATGCTGAAGACATGAGAGCTCGATCTGATCTTATGTCAGAAGTCGTTAGCATTATTCGAAACAGCGGCCTAAGCCAAAAAGAAATCGCTGATATTTTAGAAATTAGTGCACCAAAAGTCTCTGCTCTAATGACGGGTAAAATTACTGCTTTCAGCAATGATGCATTGGTTCACTATCTGTCATTACTCGGATGCAATGTGAACAGTTGGAAATCTGACTGATTAAGTTTTTCTGAGAGCAAGTAGGCGATACCCATGAACATCTATCCGAGTATTTTGTATGGATTCAATTTTGAATTCAAATGTTTCCTTTACTACTACAGTCGCTTGATTTAATCTTTTTTCTAGGAAATCGGAAAAATCACTGCTTAGAGCTGATTTATAAAACCCATTTTTGTCATTAAATTCGACTATTCCATCAACTTCATGAAATCGGAAAAATCCATACATTTTAAGTTGTTCTGGTACAAGACCACTAATAACCAGATAATCACCTTTTCTCAGGCGTTCCCATGCAGAAAATAGAGCGTTCCAGCCTTTTTCAGCACTTAGGACATTTAGGATATTATTGAAAACAAACAATGTTGGAGGATTGCTGGTGATGCTTTTAGCAATTTTTTCATAATTTTCAGACAGAAAAATATCATTTAGATCAGCTATTGCATAACGAATCATTTTATTTTTCGGAGCAAGAAATGGCGTTAAAGAATTAATGTCAAGAACAAGAGCAGGAAGACAAGATTTACTAAATATTTCTGATATTAATTCGACAGTAGATAAGTTTTGTCCTCCAATATCAATAATGGATCCTATTTGAGAAATAAGATGATTTTCATAGCAAGCTTTTAAAAAGATAGAAATTTGTCTTCCATGATCTCCGGTAAAATCGCCCAACATGCCCTCTGGTAAAGGTTTTAAAGCCGAAAGCATTGCAAAAGAACCCTCACCAACATAGACAACATCTTTAAGCTCAGGGAGAATAAAGCTCGCTACTCTATTAAGCTCCTTCGCTAAAGCACATGTTTTTTGTTCTTTAAAAGAGTAGTTTTTGGTTTTATTGCATTGTGTTAATTTTGATAATTCTCGAAGATTTCGTTGCTCAAATAATTTAGCGATTTCGCTTGCTTTAGGAAGAGCTAACCCACAATCACAAATAACAGGAGCTTGTTCGGTGGATGAGACAAATCTTTTCCCCTGTCTTCCAAGAGGAATTAAAAAATATCTTTGTAAGGGCTGAAATATGCCTGTAGCTATAG